>JBOHSC010000028.1:0-4030 GCA_050733115.1 Gemmatimonadales bacterium | reverse complement strand
CTCCGCATCCCCGCCCGCGGTAACGTTCCTGGTAACAGACGGTCGCTCCAACCCGAGCCGCTCCAACCGATCCCCTAGCGGCTCGAGGTGCTGCTCGAACCGGTACTCGACGACCTCGGAGCGGTGCCGGCCACCGCCGTTCGCTCCGCGAGCAGACCGCGCGCATTCTCGAGTCGCGACCGGAGCTCCTCGAACTCATCGGGCATCTCTTGCTCACCTAGAGGGTGTAGGCGCCGCTACGAGCCTTCTCCTCATACAACGCCGCGATTCGCTGCTCGCTGAGTTCCGTGGCGACGAGCTTGTTCTCCGGCGAGATGCTCGTGACGAACTCACTGACCAGGCCGCCCAGGGGATCCTCGAACGAACCGGGCATGAAGGTGCCGAGTTGCCCCCGCTCGAGCACGCGAATCGGGTGGCCCCCTCGCGCTCGGCTTCACGATCGGCGAACATTTGTGCCCGCGAGCGCTCCGCCGAGATGCCATTCAGGAGGCGTTCCAAGAACTCGCCGAGCCCGTGGTCTGCCGGCACCTTGCGGTTCTCCCATCCAGCCGACCCAGTTGCGGGGCTGCTGAACGTGAGGTGGGCCACATCCCCGCCCATTTCCTTAAGCTCCGCGAGTAGTGCCTCCGAATCATTCCTCCAGCCGGCGTAGAGGTTCCAGGAGCCGGGGCCGGGGGGTACGAAGGTGACGCCGAGGCTCCGCATTTTCGGCCTGTCCAGCTTGATGGGTCGTGAAGTAGCCGACTCGGACATCCTAGACCTCGTTCAACTCCTTCAGGACGTTCGCTGCGATCCGGTCGAGTCCCCCCTCGTTCCGCGCGCGAATCTCAGTCATCGCAGCGCAGTGGCCCACCAGGCGCCGCTTGCTGGCCTTGGTCGCCTCTACCGCCTCCACCGCCGCGATCCGGGCCTCGAGCTCAGCGATCTTGTCACTCGGTAGCGCGCCAGGGCATCCGCGACGCCCAGCGCGCGGCTGCGAGCGGCCACGGTGCTCCCTGTATCCCCCCGCTCGAGTGCGCTCTCCTCGCCCTGGATAGCGGCGACGTTCTCGGACCCCAGACGGGTGACCATGGTCCGCGCCTCCTCCAGCTTGTACCGGAGCGGGGCACCGGGGTCCTCTGGCAGGGCCTTTGTCTTGGGTGTCATGGAGCGACTCCTCGCGAAGGCCTTGAGTAAGGCGGCGGGGAAGACCGTCGAGCCGGGGGAGTTGATCGAGCGGGTGAAGGGGATAGGGACACGAGGGTGAGCGGAGGGATCGATGCTCGCTGAGAATTAGGGATACGGAGAGCACGTCCAGGGCCACAAGGTATTGTCCTGTGGCCGTTTATCTGCACCTTGCGTAATAGCACGCTAGGTGATATATTGATCTACGTAGTATTGAGGCATTGTGACCCCGAAGGATGGAGGATCCAGAAGCAGGAACACGAGCCCGTAGGCTCGGACAGGCAGGGCCCAACGAGGGGCATAAGATGATACGGTCGTTCAAAGATCAGGGTACGGCAGATGTGTTCAACGGAGTAAACAGCAGGACCGCAGGCAAGGTTTGTCCGACGAATCTGATGAGGGTAGCCCGTCGGAAGTTGGACATGGTTAACGCGGCGAGCACTCTCAATGACTTGAAGGAGCCGCCACAGAACAAGCTGGAAGAGTTACAGAAGGACCGGAAGGGGCAACACGCCATCCGAATTAACGACCAGTACCGCGTGTGTTTCATCTGGTCGGGTGGCAACGCCGAGCAGGTCGAAATTACGGACTACCACTGAGCTCCTCAGTGGTAGGACCGTTCCCTAGAGAAGTGAGGAAATAATATGGTACTCGTTCCGATCCGCCGGCCCCCGACGCACCCTGGCGAGGTGCTAGTCGAGGAGTTTCTTAAGCCGCTGGGCATCTCACAAGTCGAGCTCGCCGAGACAATGGGCATCACCTTTCAGCGGGTGAACGCCATTGCAAATGAGCGCCGGAGCGTCACGCCTGATACTGCACTTCGGTTGGCTAAGGTATTCGGCACCAGTCCGGATTTCTGGCTGAATCTCCAGCAGGCCCGCGACCTGTATGAGGCGATGAACTCTGAGGAGGCGAAGGAGATTCAGAAGTTGAAGCGGATTGCAGCGACGGCGTAGGGTGGAGGAACACGAGCATTGTTGGCATGACCTCGATCCCCACTCTCCGGATAGCGATGGGGAGTGGTGGAGAGAGGTATGTTGCCATTGCGGATGGGAACGCAAGGCGAGAATCATCTGGGCTCCCGCTGTGGGACATGGCCCATTCTTACCTGAAGCCATGATGGAGATAGAGCAGCAACATACCGATCCCGCCCCGGCATCCTCTCTTGGCACATCATGATGAGCGGCCCTCCAGCGTTCCGCCCGATGGTGAGCGAGCACGACCTCGAGGAAGCGGTGTGGGCCGTTTACGAGGCTCCTCAGAGGGCCCCAGACTCCGAAGCCAGCCGCGGCACACGACGGCCAGGAGCGTGATACTTAATGGTGCACATAGTCTGCTTCCGCGCCCGCCGGATCACCGACCGGATCGTCTCCCGCCGCCACCTCACCTGGCTCGAGCAGATGAAGCGACTCGTGGCCTACGCGGCGACCCTGAAACGCCCGGTGAAGCCGGGGAGCGATATCACGTTTCGCTGAACACAGAGGTGGTCGGATGAATTGAGACAGGGGGATAGGTAGACAGTTCCGCTCTTTGGGGCGAAGATATCGTCCACCAGGAGCACGCCCCATGCGCCGTCCCCGCCGGAATCATTCTCCCGTTTTCAAGGCCAAGGTGGCCCTCGCCGCGATCGAGGGCAGCGAGACGCTGGCTCAGCTGGCCGATCGGTTTGACCTCCACGCCCATCAGATCGCGCAGTGGCGGAGCCAGCTCGTGGCGCGGGCCGCGGAAGTGTTCGCCGCCGCCGAGGAGCCTCGGGGCGCGGCCCCACCCGTCGATCTGAAAGCCTTACACGCCAAGATCGGCCAACAAGCCCTGGAGCTGGATTTTTTGGCCGGCGCGCTCGGGCAGCTTCCCGGCTCGAGCGCAAGGCGATGATCGACCGGACCCACCGCGTGCCCGTGATCCCCCAGGCCCGCTTGCTTGGGCTGTCGCGCGCCTCGGCCTACTACACGGCGCGCGCGGTCCCGGGGGCCGATCTGACGCTGATGCGGCGGATCGACCCGCTGCACTTAGAGCTTCCCTTCGCCGGCAGCCGGATGCTGCGCGATCTGCTGCAGGGCGAGGGCTTCGTCACCGGGCGAGACCACGTCCGCACCCTGATGCGCCGCATGGGGATCGCCGCGGTGTATCGGCGGCCTAAGACGAGTCAGCGGCACCAGGCGCACCCGGTCTTCCCCTACCTCTTGCGGACCCTCAGGGTCGAGCGGCCCAACCAGGTCTGGGCGGCCGACATCACCGATATCCCGATGGCGCGTGGCTTCGTATTCCTCGTGGCCGTCATGGACTGGGCCACGCGAAAGGTGCTCGCCTGGCGGGTGTCGACGACGCTCACCAGCGACTTCTGCGTCACGGCGCTGCAGGACACGCTCGCCCGCTTCGGGCCGCCGGAGATCTTCAACACCGATCAGGGCGCCCCGTTTATCAGCACGGACTTCCTCGGCGTGCTGCGCGCCCACCAGATCCAGATCAGCAGGGACGGCCGCGGCTGCTGGCGGGACAACGTGTTCGTCGAGCGGCTCTGGCGCTCGGTCAAATACGAAGAGGTCTACTTGCACGGCTACGATACGGTCTCCGACGTCCGGGCCGGTCTGAACCGGTACTTCACCTTCTTCAACCAGCGTCGGCCCCACAGGGCCCGGCGCCGCTGCACCCCGGATGCCGTGTACTTCGCGTCGCGGCCGCACCAGGCGGTCGCATCACCCCGCGGAACGGTACTTATCCCGGCCGCTTAACCTGTCTTAAATCATCCGACCACCTCTTCGAACTGGACGCCTGTCCGGCCTACGTTCAAAATGATACCACGGTTCCTGCAATCGTTCGACAGAATGATGGTCAATTTGACTACCACGGATGGGATATGCGGGGA
>JBOHSC010000027.1:0-7899 GCA_050733115.1 Gemmatimonadales bacterium | reverse complement strand
CGCTCACCGGCGCCGGCGTGGTCGACCTCTTGATCACCGACCTCGGCGTCTTCGAGATCAGCCGAAAGGGCGGCGGCGCGCGCCTGATCGAGATCGCCGGCGGCGTGACGCTGGAGGAAATCCGGTCCAAGACGGAGGCGGACTTCAGCTTCGCGGCCGGATGAGCGTCCCGGCTGAATGGGCCCCGCACCGGGCCATGTGGCTCGGCTTCCCCAGTCATCTCGAGCTGTGGCTGGACGATCTGGCCGCCGCGCAGGTGCAGGTCGCCCAACTGGCGCGAAAGCTGGCCGACCCTGGGCGCGAGCGGGTGAAACTGCTCGCGTGCGGTGAAGATGGTCTGAGAGCGGCCGAAATTCTGTGCGGCGGGGTCGCCGGCATCGAGATCATCGCCGCGAGGTTCGGCGACATCTGGCTGCGCGACACCGGGCCCATCTTCACCGGTCCGGGGCGCGCGGCGGCGTTCGCCTTCAACGGCTGGGGCGGGAAATACCGTCTGGCCGGCGACGCGGCGGTGGCCGGCGAGATCGCCGGCCTGGCCGGCGCCGCCGTGGACCGGCACGGCTTCGTTCTCGAGGGCGGGGCGGTGGATCACGACGGCGAGGGGACCGCGCTGACCACGCGCCAGTGCCTGCTCAACCCCAACCGCAATCCTCACCTCGACCGCGGGCAGATCGAGGAGTATCTCCGCGGCTACCTTGGCGTGTCGAACATCCTCTGGCTCGGCGACGGCATCGTGGGAGACGACACCGATGGCCACGTGGACGACATCACCCGCTTTGTGAGCGGCGACACCGTCGTCACCGCGGTCGAGAACGACCCGGACGACGAGAACTACGAGCCGCTCCAGGCAAACCTGGAGCGGCTCGGAGACATGACCGATCAGGACGGCAGGCCCCTCAGAATCGTGACCCTGCCGATGCCGCGACCGCTATATCAGGATGGCCAGCGCCTTCCCGCCAGCTACGCCAACTTCTACATCGCCAACGGCGTCGTGATGCTTCCGACCTACGACCCAGAGCGCGACGAGGAAGCGGCCGCCACTCTGCAGGACCTCTTTACCGATCGCGAGATCATCGGAGTGGACTGCACCGATCTTGTCTGGGGACTCGGCGCCTTCCACTGCGTCACCCAGCAGTGGCCGGCCTGAGCTAGCTCTTCTTCCAGGTTCCGACCAGCGCCGCTCGCCGCCCACCGCAACTGTCCATCCCCAGTCCCGCCACATGGAGCTCGTCGTCGTTCCGGCTTACCGCGTAGCGCGCGTCAGCGGTCTGGCAGGAGCTGCCGGCGGTATCGGCGGGGAAGATCAGCGTGTCGCCCTTGAACTGGGCGCGGCCTTTCATGTCCACCGAGTCCGGCCAGCGGGGCGAGGGCAGCATCAGCTCGACGCCGCCGTTGGACGCCAGGTTCATCTGCACCTCCCCTTCACCATACAGATCACGCTTCCAGGTTCCGGCATACTTCGAAGCCCCACCGCCACAACCGGCGAGAGGAAGCAGCACGGCCAGGAGCGCGAGGATCCGCAGGTGGGAGACGGGCATGGGACGTTCGAACATGTCGGTGTCCTCCATTGATGAGACGATGGACGGCCGGCCTTCAGAAATGACTCGGCGGAGCGCTATCCGCATCGCACCCATAATGAAAGACGGACCCCTTCTACGCCAGAGGGGGCCCGCCTTGTCATTGTGCGACCGACACTTACTGCCTGGGCAGCGTCTCCGCGTTCGGGATCGGCAAGGTCGAGAAGACCACGTCCGGCGGATCCGTGGTGGGCCGGTCGATCGGGAGGGTGTTCAGCCGCCCGTAGTGCCTGGCGTCGACCCAGCGAAAGGCTCCCTCGAACATGAGCGAGTAGCGCTTGTTGTAGAGCAGCTCGTCGAGAGCAGCCGTCACGTCGGCAAAGCCGCCGAGAGCCGGCAGGCCGCCCGAAAGCGTGCGCACGGTGTTGATGTCCGGAAGCGCCGAACCCGGATCGCTGAGGCCGATATTCGCCTCCGCGCGCAGCAGGATCAACTCCTCGTTCTTGATGAGCGGGATTGGTGTGGTCGGACTGGGATACCGGATCCATCCCAGCGCCGAGCTCAGGCCGTCGTTGCTCTGGAGGTTGCGGGCCACGACCTTGGTCAGGAAGCGCCGGTCGAGACTCGTCCCGTCTGTCTGGAGCTGCGCGTCGGTCTGGAGCGACGGGTGCGCGAAGTTCTCGCCGTTCTGGGGATCGAGTGCCAGCGGGTTGGCAAAGTCGCCCGCCCCGGTCCCATAGCTCATGTACACGCCCCGGTCGAGCGGGCCCGCCGGGTCGATGAACGATCCCGCCAGCGCGGTGAGCGCGTCGGCGTACTGGCTCTGGTAGATCGCCACCCGCGCGCGAATGGCGCGGTTGAACTGACTGAATGTCGACGGCGTATCGAAGCCGGCGAACCCCGCCGGCAGTGCGAAGGGGAACGCCCCCCCGCCGGCCGCCAGCTCGGTCTGCCCCTGATCGAGCAGCGCGACGACGTGCGCGAACGCCAGCGCGTTCGTGACGAAGGGAGCCGGCGTGGCCGTCACGTCGGTGCCGACGTCGATGGGGATCGAGTCCTGGGTGTGAAAGTTGAGGATGTACAGGAAATTCAGCGCCTGGAGCGTCTTCACGTATCCCGAAGTGGCGCTCTGTTCCGCCGCCGTCAGCGCCTGCGCTGTCCCCAGCACCTGGAGGAGATTGTTCCCGGTGCGGATGGCGCCGTATTCCTCGCCCCAGTGATCTCCGCCGAACGCACCGCCGCCCGGATCGAGCGGTCCGTGCAGCAGCTCGGCGGTGAAACGCGGATCGGAGCCGTCGAAGCGGTACATCTCGCGCCCGAGGATCCCACCGTCGATCGGCATGTCGGCGACATCCGTGCGGAACGCGATCAGCAGGCCGTTGGCCGTCGCGGAGACCTGGGCGCGGCTCGGGTTGTCCCCGATCTCGTCGGGGCTGTTGGGGTTGGTGTTCAGGTCGAAACTGCAGGCTCCCGCGCCGAGAGCGGCGAGCAGGAGCAGCGCGTGCGTCTGTCTCATGGTCGTCCTCATGGTTAGAAGCCCAGGTCGACGGAAAAGTAGAAGCTGCGGCTCGGCGGGAACGGCGCCACGTCGATGTTCCTGACGATGGCCTGATTGCCGAAGTTGCTCACCTCGGGGTCGAGCCCCCGATAGCCGGTAAAGCGGAGCAGGTTCCGACCCGCTATCGAGAGACGGGCGTAGCGGACCGACGAGCCGAAGAGTCCGCGGGTGATGGTCTCGGGGAGGTTATACGCCAGCGTCACCTCCCGGAGCTTGAGATACGAGCCGTCCTGCACGTAGGTCTTGGTGAGGCCGTTGCCGAAGTCGATCTGCCGCTGCTGGCCCGCGCCGATGTAGTCCTTGCTGTTATGGCCGGCGTCGTAGAGGAACTCCGTCAGGTTGACGATGTCGCCGCCCTGCTTCCAGTCCCACAGGAAGCCGAAGCTCACGCGACGGTACTGCAGGTCGCTCGAGAACGACATCTGGAAGTCCGGCGCCGCGTCGCCCACCTTGCCCTCGGTCCCGATGATCTGGGTAGCCGAGCTGTCCTGCTCGATCTGGAAGGCGCCGAGCGAGGTGCCGAAGCCACCGGTCTGGAAGGTGGGCACCGTGAGCTTGGTGACCTTGCTGATGTTTCTCGCGAAAGTAGTCGTGAAGATCCAGTTGACGTCCTTCGTCTGCACCGGGGTGATCGCCAGCGAGGCCTCGACGCCGCGGTTCCGGAGCTTGCTGTCCGAGCTGAAGATGCGGGTCAACTGACCGGAGCTGGGCGCCAGCGTCTGCTCCAGCAGCAGGTTGCTGATGGTCCGCTGATACACCGACACGCTGAGCGCCGAACGTCCGCCGGCAAGGGTAGCGTCGAAACCGGTTTCGAACTCCGACTGCGTCTCCGGCCTGATGTTCGGGTCGCCGGCGCGAGGGCCGGGGAAGGTGCCGAAGTTGCCGCCGATCGTCCCGGTGGTGTCGGGTGAGAACTTGGTGCCGAAGAGCGGCTGGTTGCCCGTCTGGCCGTACGCGCCGCGCAGCTTGATCTCATCGAGCCCGCCGAACGGCTCGATGATCCGGTACGACGCCGCCGCCTTCGGGTAGAAGAAGAACTTGCTGGTGTTGCCGTTGCTGCTGCTCCGGTCGGCCCGGAATCCGGCGGTGAGCAGCAGGCGCCGGTCCATCAGGAGCAGCTCTTCCTGGCTGTACACCCCGAGGTCGCGCACCGGCCGGTCGTCCTGGAACACCGTCACGCTCGTGGCCTGGTCGGGATTCTCCTGGCCTTCGAGGAGGGTGCGCCCGAGGATCGACGTCGCGTTGAGCTTGCGGTCTTCATACTGCACGCCGGCCGACAGCGTGCTCTGGAACTTCTGTGACTCGGGGACATAGGTGTAGTTGCTGTTGAGCGCCATGCTCAGGTTCAGATTCGACGCCTTCCCCAGCACCACCGTGCCCGGCTGCCCATCGTTGGGCTCGTACTCCAGCCCCGGCGGGGAAACGAAGTTGTTGTCCTGCTCGAAGTAGTCGGCGCCCCCGATGGCGATGACCTGGAGCGTGTGGCGCGCCGAGGCAACGAGCGACATCCGCGCGGTCAGCGTGCCCAGTGCCCGCCAGGTGTCCTCGTCGTTCTTGAGGAACTGGAAGGTCTGCAGCGGATTGCTGCGCTCGAATGGATTCTGCGGGAAGTCCGAAGGCACCAGCTCGGCGCCGGTCTGAGTGGGCTCGAGATCGACGAAGCTGGGCGTGAACGGGAACACCAGGAACGGGCTGGTGCCGGCGTTGTCGTTGTTGGAGAGGCCGCGCTTCGTGAGGCTGTGGATCACGTTGGTGTTGGCGCTCAGGTGGATCCAGCTCGACAGCTCCTGGTCCACGTTCACCCTGAGCGACTGCTTCTTGTAGCCGGTGTTGGTCCCGATGCCCGGCTCGTTCTTCACCAGGCCCGAGATGAAGTACTTCGTTTGATCGGTGCCACCGCTCACGCTCGCATTGGTCTCGGTGCCGAGCGACTTCTGGCCGTACAGCTCGGCCTCATGGTCGAAGGTCCTGCCCTGCACGAAGAGCGAGGTGACCAGCGCGGTATCGTTCGAAAACGTGAGCGCGTCGGCCAGGTCGGTAAACGTCCGCGAGCCGAGGGTGTTGGCTCTGCTGTCGACGCCGAAGCGCTGCGTGATGTTGAACTGCGGCTTGCCGGTCTGACCCTTCTTGGTCGTGATGATGATCACGCCATTCGTCGCCTTGGAGCCGTAGATCGCCGCCGCCGAGCCGCCCTTCAGGACCTCGATCCGCTCGATGTCTTCGGGGTTGAGGTCGGCAATGCGATTGACCGGATTGTCCTGATTGCGGGGATTTCCGCCTGACTGCGCGGCGGTCACCGCATTCGCCCCGTTGGGAATGGCGTCGTCGCTCACGGCGATGCCGTCCACCACCCAGAGCGGGTCCACCCCGGCGTTGATGGTCGAGACGCCGCGCAGGTTCACCTGGATGCCGCCGCCCGGGGCGCCCGAGTTCGACTGGATCAGCGCACCGGGAATCTTGCCCTGCAGCGCACTCTCGAGCGTGCCGGTCGGCGCACGGGTGAGCTCATCGGAGTTCACCGTCGCGACGGCGTTCGGCAGGTTCTGCTTCGAGATGCCGGTGCTCTGCCCGGTGACGACCACTTCCTCGAGATTGAACGGATCGGGCTCGAGCGGCACGTCCGCGGTGGCCTGGCTGGCGGGCACGGAATCCTGGGCCCGTTTGTAGCCGATCGCCCGCACCACCAGGACGACGTCGCCATCGGGGGCGTTCAGCGAGTACCGGCCGTCGGTTGTCGTTTGCACGACGATGCGCGTCCCCTCGACGGCAATCGTCGCCTCGGCGACGCCTGCGCTGGTCTGGCTGTTGATGACCTGGCCGGTGATCTGGCGCACCTGCGCCGACACCGTCGGCACGGCCGCCAGACCGAGGGCAAGGGTACAAAAGGCTCCTAACGAGCGCTGTGCCATGGCGCCTCCGAGTCTGCAAGATTGTAACAATTGGGTGCTCTACACTGCATCTGACGTTTTGAAAGCGCAAGCAGGCACAGTCAGGGGGCGTACCCGGCGTTTCGAAACATCGTTCCAGTTGCCACAGTCGCGAGGCAGGCGTTGGGACGGAGGTTGTAGAGCCACTGGGTCACGTCGGGGGCGCCGATGAGGGCAAAATCGGCGGCCTTGCCGGCCTCGAGCGAGCCGATGCGGGACTCGAGACCCACTGCCCGCGCGGCATAGATGGTGGCGCCCTTGAGCGCCTCGGCGGGCGTCATTCGCTGGAGGGTGCAGGCCAGGGTCAACGCCACCGCCAGGTGGCAGCTCGGCGCCGATCCGGGATTGAAATCGGTGGCTACCGCCACGGCTACACCCGCCTCGATGAACCTCCGGGCGGGCATCGGCTTCTGGCCCAGGTAAAGCGTCGCGATCGGGAGACTCACCGCCACGACACCGGCGCGCGCCATCGCGGCGATTCCGGCATCTGAGGCGCATTCGAGGTGATCGGCCGACACGGCGCCCACCTCCGCCGCCAGCTCCGCCCCGCCGCCCGGGCTGAGCTGGTCGGCGTGGAGCTTGGGCCGGAGACCCGCCGCCTTCCCGGCCTCGAGAATGCGCCGGGCCTCGTTCACGGTAAACGCCGACGACTCGACGAATACGTCGCAGAACCGGGCCAGCCCCGCCTTCCCGACCTCGGGAATGAGGGAGTCGACCAGAAGCGATATGTAGCGCTGGCGGTCGTCATCCAGCTCCGGTGGGACGGCGTGCGCGCCGAGAAAGGTGGGAACCAGCCGTACCGGCTGGCTCCCTGAGAGCCTCTGATACACGCTGAGAAGCTTGAGCTCGTTCTCACGGTCGAGACCGTAGCCGCTCTTGCATTCGACGGTGGTGACGCCGAGCGAGAGCATATCGCTCAAGAATCCTGAGGCGCGATCGGCCAGCTCCTCCTCGCCGGCCGCACGGGTGAGCCGCACCGTGCGGGCGATGCCCCCGCCCTCCCGTGCGATGTCGAGGTAACTCCGGCCCATGATGCGCTGCTCGAACTCTTCGGCGCGCCACCCCGCGAAGGCGAGATGGGTGTGGCAGTCGATGAGACCGGGAACCACGGTGGCTCCACCCGCGTCCACCACCTCGGCGCCGCCATATTCGGCGGGCAATTCGGACCGCCGGCCCACCCAGCGGATCGTATCGCCTTCCCACGCCAGCGCCGCATCGGGAATGGCGTGAATGTCGCGCTGCTCGCCTTCGGCGAGGCACCGGGCCAGCGTGCCGATGTTGGTGAGAACTCTCACCTAACTATTCACCGCACCATCGGCAGATCGATCCCACGCTCTCGTGCCGTCTCGATCGCCAGCTCGTACCCCGCGTCGGCGTGCCGCATCACGCCCGTGCCCGGATCGGCGGTCAGTACCCGCTCCAGCCGCCGGTCGCCACTCGACGTCCCGTCGGCCACCGCCACCATGCCCGCATGGATCGAGTACCCGATCCCCACTCCCCCGCCGTGGTGGAGCGACACCCAGCTCGCGCCGCAGGCGGTGTTGAGCAGCGCGTTCAGGAGCGGCCAATCGGCGATCGCATCCGACCCGTCCTTCATCCCTTCCGTTTCCCGATTCGGCGACGCCACCGAGCCGGTGTCGAGGTGGTCGCGCCCGATCACGAGAGGCGCCCGCACCTTGCCCTTCCGCACCAGCCAGTTGAACCTGAGCCCCATCTCCGAGCGCTCGCCGTACTCGAGCCAGCAGATGCGCGCCGGCAGCCCCTGGAACTGCACCCGCTCCTGCGCCTGGCGGATCCACCGCGCCAGCGCGGCGTTCCGTGGGAAGGTCTCCAGCACCGCCCGGTCGGTTTCCGCGATGTCGGCGGGATCGCCGGAGAGCGCCGCCCAGCGGAACGG
>JBOHSC010000026.1:0-12436 GCA_050733115.1 Gemmatimonadales bacterium | reverse complement strand
TTCTCTGGCAGCCGCTTTACCTGGCGCTCGGGGTGGCGCAGGCGCTGCTCGTGGTGGCCGCGGTAGGTGCCTGGCGGGGACCGGCGAACGCCCGCAGGCTGCTACCCTACATGCTGCTGGCCGCCGTTCTCTTCTATTGGACCACATGGCAAACCGGGGGCGACTTCCTCGTCTTCGTGGTCTATTCCACCGCCACGACGGTCTTTGCTCTCGGTGTCTACGCCGCGCTGGTTTTGCACCACCGCGCCGGCGCCGCGCTGGTGGCCGCGGGACTCGCCGCGAGCCTGGCCGCGGGGGCCATCCAGGCCAGTGCGCTCTCGCTGCGGCTGATCTGGACCTTCGATCACAACGGGCTGTTTCACCTCGCTCAGTTGGCGGGACTGATTGTCCTGATTGCCGGCCTTCGGCGATCGCTGGCCGAACCCGGTTCACCCGCCCGCTGACCGCTACCGGCCACCGCAGTCCACGCGGTGGTAGGGATAACTGATCTTCCCCTCCTTGTCGTTCGGCCCGCCGTCGATCCACGCCACCAGCGAGTCAGCCGACACCCTTCGATAGCCGATACGCTTGGGAAAATCGTGCTCGAGATTCTCGAAGGTGACCTCGCTCCCCGACGGGCTCGCCGCGCGGAAGACCACCTCCGCCTGATTGCCCGCAACGACGCGGTACTCGAGCGCCGAGCCGGCGGCACGCAATAGCACGAACTCATGCTCCTTGACCTGGCCGGCCACCGACGTTCGGCTCATGCCGAGCATGGTGCCGCCACGCTCGGGCATCCAGGACTCCTCGACGATGCGGTCGCCTTTCTCGAGGGCCCAGCATCCGGCCAGCCAGGCGGCGGAAGACACCGACGGCTCGGGGTGCCCGCGGTGCGTGGCGCTCGGGGAGCCCGCCAACAGCAGGATGGCGGCAGTGACGGGCAGTTGACTATGCATCGAGTACCTCGGTTAGCGGGGAAGAGAGCGACAATGGGGCCAACGATGCCGCTCGCGCGCGGCCGGCGCTAGGACGAATGCGACACGGGTTCCACGAACGCCTCGCTGATCGGCGTGCTCGACCTCTCGACTATCGAAGGCGCGGCGCCGGCAAACTGGCGAAAGTCGCGCCCCAGGTGTGACTGGTCGGTGTAGCCGGAGCCCGCGGCGACCGCCGCCCACGACAAGGCGGACTCCGCTGTCGAGAGCCGGAGCGCGTGCTGGAATCGGAGCAGTCGCGCGAACTCCTTGGGCCCGAGTCCCACGAATCGATCGAACAGTCGCTCGAGGGTCCGGAGGGAGCACCCCGCCGAGCGAGTCCAGCCATCGAGCGACGCGGATGGTGCCGCGGCAACGGCCCGCGCAAAGATCGTGAGGCGGTCGAGCCGCCGTGGGTTCGAGATGATCAGCCGGGCGGTGAGTGTTCGAGCACGCCCGCGCCCACCTCGCCGAGCGAGGCGGAGGCATCGCGGACCGACGTGCTGCCCTCGCCCAGAATGGCGGCCGCGCCCCAGGGCTCGAGCTTGACGCCCACCATCCTCAGGTAGCTCCCCGGAACCATCAGCACCGGCCGCAACATCTGTCCGACCAGCATTGCCGCTGGCTGAGTGCTGCGCCTGCCCGACGGCAGCAGCTCGATCGAGGGAGGGCCGAGGTTGAAGACGATTTCGGGGCACCCGTCGGGAAAGACGGGATGGGCGTCGGCGTTGAGCCCGGTCCCGGCCAGCAGCCAGTAGTGGCGAACGTAAGGCCTCAGACCGGGTGCAGGAGCGACCTGACGATACTCGAGATTCACGGAATTTCACTGGCTCCCTTCTTGCCCTTCATCCGGACCACGCGGTCCCGGCCGGCTGTCCGACCGGTCTCGTAAAGCATTGACAACGCATAACCTAGCTCATCGTCCCCGAATCCGGGACGACTGGGGAACCTCCTGCTCCCCCGCACCCGAGACTCGCGACCAGCCAGACCCATGTCCACACTGCGGGCGCTCACTCGAAACATCTCCTGGAACTACGTTCAGGCCGGGGTGAGTCTCGCCGTCTATTTCCTGCTCACGCCCGTTGTCGTGGGGCACCTCGGTGACGTGGGATTCGGAATCTGGGTCCTGCTCCGGGCCATTCTATTCTATCTCCGCTTTCTCGATTTCGGCTTTCACAACGCGCTCGTCAAATACGTGGCCGAGTATGGGGAGCGGCGCGACTGGCCCACCGTCAACGGCCTCGTCGCCACGACGACGAGCGTGCTCTGCGCCGCCGGCGCAGCGGCGCTCCTCATGAGCGGGGTGGTGGCGTTGGCGGTGGTACCCCACGCCTTTCACGTTCCCCCCGATCGCGTCGCCGAGCTGCAACTGGCCACCGTCCTCCTTGGCGTAGACCTGCTGATCGCATTTCCCGCCTCGGTGCTCGGCGCGGTGTTCGAGGGACGGCAGCGGTTCGACGTGTTGAGCGTGGTTGCCATTGTCGGGACGATCGTCTGCGCGGTGGCCACGGCGATCGTCCTCGAGCTCGGCTACGGAATTCTCGCGCTGGTCGGCATCGAGATCGCCGGAACGCTGCTCACCGCCGTCCTGTTCCGGCTGCTCCTCCGGCGGCTGGAGCCGGAGGTGCGGATCGGACTCGGGCCGGTCAGTGGCCCCACCATGCGGAAGATTCGCGGCTACAGCACCTGGACGTCGCTCAACGAGATCCTCGCCGAAGGGGGCGCGGAGGTGGAGAAGCTGCTGATCCCCGTGCTGCTCTCCGTGTCACTGCTCACGCCGTACACGCTGGTCTGCATGGTGGCCGCGGTGATCTTCCTCGCCATCGAGCCGCTCACCGACGCCTTCTTTCCGCTCTCATCGGCGTACGACGCAAAGGACGACCAGACGAGGCTGCGGGCGCTGCTGCTGCGCGGCACCAAGATCGTCATGGCGATCAGTCTCCCGCTCGCCGCCGCGATTGTGGCCTACGGCGGGGCATTCCTCGTGGCCTGGATCGGCGGGGAGCACGTGGAGGTGCCGCCCGGCGTCATGCCGCTCATCGTCACGAGCTTTACCGTCACCGCATTCATTCTGACCGCGACGACGATCCTCCTCGCGCTGGCGCGCGTCAAGGAGGTCTTCTACATGGGCATCGCCGAGCTGGGACTGGCGGTGCTGCTCGTGCTCGTTGCGGTGCCCCGGTTCGGACTTCGCGGTCTTGCAGGGGGCCTGCTCGCGGCCAACGCGCTCATCACCTTTGCCTGGATCGTCCCCTACGTCTGCCGCACTCTCGGGCAGCGTGCCGGCGAGTTCCTCGCCCAGAGCCTGGTACTCCCACTTTTCGCCGTCCTTCCCATGGCGGCCTTCATGCTCTGGCTCGAAGGGCAGGCCCCCGGCGCCTCGCTGCCATGGCTGATCTTCAAGTCGGGGCTTGCTGGGTGCGTCTACCTGGTGGCTTTCTACGCGCTCTCGCTCACTCCAGCGGAGCGGCGTCTCTGTGAGGGTGGAATCAGGGACATCGTGGCGAGGGCGTCCGAGTGATCCAGGGCATCCGATGATCTACCTCCGTGAGCTGACACCGGAAGACGCGCCCGCCGTCGGCCGCATCGAGTCGGCCCGGCACCAGCGCGTGCTGGCCGACGGCGCCGAGAGCCACCGGGGGTATCTCACCGATGCGATCGCCGAAGGCGTCAACCTGAGCTTCGGCGCCTTCGATGGCGACCGACTGGCCGGCTATCTGCTCTGCTACGGGTTCGAGCCCACCGGCCGGCCCGGCGAGAGCGGAGAGGTGCTTTACATCGAGGACTTTGCGGTGCTGCCGCGCTATCGCAGGGTGGCGCCGCAGCTGCTCAAGCGGTTCGCCGAAGAGGCTCTGAAGCACTTTCCCGGCGCGTCGATCGAGGCCCATTCGCTGGACGGCATCGTCGCGCTGTGGGACAAGCACGTGAAATTCTTTCAACGGCTCGGATACGATCTCTCCCGCCACGAGCTGACCGGCGAGATGATCGGCGGGCAGGCCCGTCATCTGGTCCGCTGGAAACCGATCGCCCGCGCCGATCCCTCGCCTCGTCATCTCTCGGCGCTCCTGGCCAGGAAGCCGGAGCTCACCATCGAGATCGACGGTGCCGACTACGCGATCACCCTCGTGAGCGACGAGGCCGACTGGCCGGCGCTCGAGACTCTCTGGGACGAGCTGCTGCTCGCCACGCCCGGACACACCGTCTTCCAGAGCTACGACTACCAGCGCCTCTGGTGGCGTCATTTCGGCGGCGACAACCAGTTGTTCATCGTGCTGATCGTACGGGACGGCGCGGTGCAGGGAATCGCCCCGCTCCAGATTCAGACGGTCAAGTATCACGGCCGCTACTGCCACCAGCTCGGGTTCATCGGCTCCCGCTGGGAGGTGGACCGGCCGACGTTCTTCTTCCCGCGCGATTCTTCTCCGCTTCTTCGCGCTCTCGCGGCGTTCCTGGCGCGCCGCTCCAGCAAGTGGGATATCTGCGAGCTCCACGAGCAGGCGACGGGATCGGAGAATCTGCGGACACTCGAGGATTCGCTTCGGTCGGCCGGATACCTCGTGGCCCGTTCACCCGATTCCAACTGTCCCTACCTCGCGATCGAGGGTACCTGGCAGCAGTTCCTCGCGGGAAAGAGCCAGACCTTCAGGAAAAATCTCAAGACCGCCGGCCGGCGCCTCCGCGAAGCGGGAGACCTCAAGTACAACGTGTACGATGCACCTGCCGACACACGGGAGCAGCTCGAGGTCTACCGTGACATCGAGTCCCGGAGCTGGAAGAACGCCGAAGGGGTCGGGGTCTCCCGCAACAATCACTACTTCGATTTCTACCGGGAGATGGCCGAAAGGTTCGGGCTGCGCCGCGGATTCATCATTCGGGTCCTGAGGGTCGGTGGGAAGGCCATCGCGGGCACCTTCGGTCTCGAATTCGACGGGATCTACTACTCGCTCCAGATCGTGCACGACCGCGAGTTCAGCCGCGCTTCGCCGGGCACCTACCTCGAAGGGTTGGAAATGGAGGAGTGCTTCAGGCACGGCTATCGAGAATACGAATTCCTCGGCGGCTTCCTCAACAACAAGTCGCGCTGGACTTCGACGCTACGCCAGACCACCCAACTCCACGTCTTCAGGCGGACGCCCTTCTTCCGGACGCTCCACCTGCTGCTCTTCCGGGTAAAGCCGTGGCTCAAGGAGCTGATTCGGCCCTATATGAAGTCGTGGGCCCAGCAGGCACCGCGGTCGGCCGAGTGAGTGAGGTAACCCGGCAGGCCCCTCCCCGGCTCCCCGTCCGCTTCCAGCAGGTTCTTCCCCTCGGTGCCGCGCTCGGCGCCGGCCGGCCCACGGCGGTCATGCCGTTTCCCCTCGACCAGCCAGGCGTCGTAACCACCTTCTCGGGCACCGCCGCGGTCTATCAAGCCTTTCGCGCGCTGCGTCTTCCCGCCGGGAGCGTGGTGCTCTGTCCCAGCTACAACTGCGGGCACGAGATCGAGCCGCTGCTCAGACTCGGCCTCACGGTCAGGTGCTACCGGGTCACTTCGGAGATGGAGGCCGACGTCGAGGACGTGCGTCGGCGGATGGGGGAAGAGGTGCGCGCGGTTCTCGTCACCCACTTCTTCGGTTTCGGCCAGCGGCTCGAAGAGCTCCGGGTACTGTGCGACCGCTGGGGCGCGTCGCTGATCGAGGACTGCGCCCACGCCCTCCTGAGCGACAACGCCGTGGGGAATCTGGGGCGAATGGGAGACGCAGCCGTCTTCAGTATCCGGAAGACGCTGCCACTCCCGAACGGCGGCGCCGCGCTCTTCAACCGGAAGTCGCTCCGGGTGGATGGCACACTCGAAGCGCCGCCGAGGCTCACGACCTGGCTCAAGGCGGTGAGTCTGACCAGGAAATCGGCGCTCGACGCCGTTGCCGGCGATCGTTCGTGGCGCAGCCTGGCGTCGGTGGCAGCGATGGCGCCGGTGGTCGCCGGCAACGCGGCGCTGCGGCGAATCTACCCGGAGACGTCGGCCGTCTGCTACGACCCCGATGACGAGAGCTACGATTTTCGTCCGGAAATTCTCGACTGGGGCATGTCGGCGTTCAGCCTGGCCGCCATCGGGCGGATCGAGTGGGGCGGCATAGCCGCGCGGCGCCGGCACAACTACCGGGTTCTCGCGGATGCGCTGAGCCGGCTCGACGGAGTACGCCTGGTGCGGTCCGATGTGGCTGACTGCGTCTGTCCCCTCTTTCTCCCGCTCGTGGTCAGGCGGAGGGAAGAGGTCTACGCCTACCTGCTACGGCGGCGGATTCACGCCGCCATCTGGTGGGACCAGAAGCATCCTGCCGTCAACTGGGCGGACTTTCCCGAAGCGAGTGATCTCAAGAACCACGTCCTCGCGCTGCCGATCCATCAGGACCTGGACGATGCTCAGCTCGAGTATGTCGCTGAGGCGCTCGGGAGCTGCTCCTTCCTCTAGCCGTGGACTATCTTCTTCCGGGGAGAAGAAGATTCCGACTACGCTGGAGAAGGTGTGCAAGATCCTGAAGGACAGGGGGCCAGCGCGACAGCGAGGCTCTACGACATACCGGTTCGAACGCTGGAGAGTGAGGACACCACCCTCGCTCCGTTCCAAGGCCAGGTTCTCCTCATCGTCAATGTGGCCAGCGAGTGCGGCTTCACGCCTCAGTACGCCGGGCTCGAGGCACTGCACCAGCGCTTCAGGGAGCGCGGCTTCAGCGTGCTCGGCTTTCCCTGCAATCAATTCGGCGGTCAGGAGCCGGGGACGGCGGCGGAGATCGGGGCGTTCTGCGAGCGCAACTTCGGGGTGAGCTTCCCGCTGTATGAGAAGGTGCAGGTGAACGGCCGCCGGGCACACCCCCTCTTCCAGTATCTCAAGCGCGCCCAGCGCGGAGTACTGAAATCGCGGGCCATCAAGTGGAACTTCACGAAGTTCCTCGTCGATCGGGATGGCAATGTCGTGCGCCGCTTCAGCTCCCGGACCACGCCGCCGCAGCTGGAGGGCCCAATCGCCGACCTGCTCGGTTCTTGACATCGGGGCCCCGGGGCAGGGGGCCGCTCACGGCCAGAATCTCGCCACCCCACGCAGCTTCCTGCTCTCGGTGCTCCGCTTGACAGCATCGGGATTCTCTCCACCTTAATTTCCGGGTATCCAGCGCGCCGCACTCCCCGAACCGAAGACTCCATGCCGGCTGCTCCCGTAGTCGCCCCGATGTTCTTCATCAGCTACCGCCGCGATGACAGCGCCGGGCACGTCGGTCGCCTCTACGATGCGCTGTCGGCGCGTTTCGGCCGGAACCGGCTCTTCTTCGATCTCGACCACATCGCCCCGGGCCAGGACTTCGTTCAGGTCCTCGACAACTCACTCAATCGCTGTTCCGTGCTCCTGGTGGTGATCGGCAAGCGGTGGGCGGGAAGCGGGCGCATCGGCAGCCGGAGGATCGACCAGCCCGACGACTTCGTGCACATCGAGGTGGCTGCCGGCCTCCGCCGGACCGACCTTCGGGTCATCCCGGTGCTGATTCAGGGAACGAAAATGCCGGGCCCGACCGCCCTACCCGACGATCTCAAGGATTTGGCTCGGAGGAATGCCACGGAGATCAGCGACCTGCGCTGGAAGGAAGACGTGGCCCGGCTCTGCTCGAGCCTCGAGGCCGGCGGTGGGGTGGGCGATCCGGCGGGCGAGGCGCTCCGCCGCTTCGCGTCGGGCATCAGGATTCCCCAGAAGCTCCCGGCGTGGGCAAAGCCCGCCGGCCTGGCGGCCGCCGTGCTGCTCGTCGTCGGGCTCGCCGTAGCCGCCTTCCAATCGCGCAGCCATGCCGACGGCGTGGCCACCGCGGAGGTGCCGGGCTCGAGCCAGATTCCCCGCGGCGATCCGCTCAAGCTGCCATTGCGGCTCGACCAGGGGGTAAAGGTCGTCCTTCCCGTTGCCCGGAAGTGGCGCGCCGACGCCCAGCTTACCGACATCGAGGCGGTACTTCCTGCCGCCGGCGCCAGCGCCGAAGAGTACATCCTCAACTTCAGCTTCCGCTCGCCCACCGACGGCGCGGGGCTCAAGGTGACCACCGGCTCGCCAGGGGGGCTGCGGTACGACCAGCTCCCGGCCATCGCGCGCGCGTCGATCCGGCCCCTGTCCGATAGCTTCATGAATCTCCCCGAGGCAGTCGCCGCCGCGCGCGAGGCGGGAATGTTCGGGCAGCTGCAGTCGGCCCGGCTCAGCTCGGCCGCCAGTGGCGTGCGGTCCGGCCGGCCCACCTGGACGATACGCCCGGTCGAAGCGGGGCAGGCCAGGGCGTACTATCTCGACGGCCTCACCGGCAAGCCGGTGGCCGTGCCCGTGAAGAAGGCGGGCGGTCTCCTCGGCAAGGTCCAGGGGATCTTCAAGTAGGACCGGCCTCCACGGCTAAACCTTCGGCAGCTTGATCGGGCGCTCGCGATGGAGCATGAGCCAGTCTCCATGCTCCGCCAGCGCCTCCTTCCCCAGCTCCACCGCCAATCCGCGAGCCCGGTCGAGCTTGCCATCGTGCAGCAGCGCCGCCATCCGGTCGCCGGCGCGGTTGAAGCTTTCGGCCATCCTGGCGTATTGTCGCGCATGCTCGCCGAACGCTCGCTTGTCGGTGATCGAGTGGATCAGCGCGCCGGCCACCGTAATGAGCGTCAGAGCCACGACCGACCAGGTGTGCCCATCGCTGGCGATGGCCGGCCACCGTCCATGAGCCCATCCGGCCACCAGTTTCACCAGGAGGAAAAAACAGCAGGCTCCGATTGTGCCGAGCAGAAACGGGCGCAGCTCGACCAGCACCGCGCGAGTTCCCCGGGCGCGGGCGCCCCGCACCATCTGCGATCCCTTGAACCCCAGATGCCAGGCCAGCACCAGGCTCACCACCAGTAGCGGGAGTTGCAGGAGCCGCAGCCAGTCAAATCGGTCGTCGGACAGCGCACGCAGGTTCAGGGCGACGCTGGGAATGGCCCAGAGAAGGCTGGCCAGAATCACGCCGCCTGCGACTGACCGGTACTTTGCCAGGCGACCACGTTCCCGGCCGGTGGTGCGGGTGTAGTACGAGCGCTGGCTGTCGATCCAACCGCTCTCGATGGCGCGCACGTCGCCGAGTGCCGCCGGCTCGGTACGCACGCCGAACGCCCTGATCGCCTCCCGGATCCACGCCAGCTCGTCTCGCTGCTTCCTCAGGTAGAAGTCCGCCGCCGAGTGCGCCAGGCCGGCCAGGCGCCAGTAGAACTGCACCCGGAGCCCCTCTGCCACGGCCCGATAGTCCTGGAACTTGTTCTGGGACTGACGGTGGCGGGAGACGAGGTAGACGACATCCGCGGCGCCGAGCAGGGCGACGTATCCGGCCAGGAAGAGGACGACGCGCGGATCGTCGCCGGGAAATGCGTGGGCATAGAGCTGGAAGAACACCACGGCCAGCATCGCCAGGCCATAGACCGTCCAGAGCACGCGATAGGTCTCGCGTTGATAGCGCGAGGCGAGGGCATCGGCGAAAGCAAACGCCCTCCGGAGCACCCCCATGGAGGATGGCATGCCGTCGAGCCCGCCGTCGTACAGGGAGCGCTCGCTCGCGTCCACTGCTGCCCGCGCCGTCCGGTCGAGGCGGATGGCGTCGGCGTTGAAGGTCTCGATCTTCGACAGCGTCGCGGAGAGCGGGGCAGGCACCGCGTCGCTCTCCTCCGGCTGCGGAGCATGCTCCGCCCCCAGCCACCGTCCGGAGAAGGGATCGTCGGGTGAGGCGTGACCCTTCCGCGGCGTCGCGATCTGATAGACCGGACCGGTGTCGTACGGATCGAGGGGCGTGCCGGAGAGCGCGAACGGATCGGGGGCGAGCTCGAGCCTCTCTCCCACTTCGTCGGCAAAGCCGAACCGTCCGGTGCGCCGGTAGCCCACCACCTGGGCGGTGCCGCCGACGCTTTCGGAATCCCTGCCGTCCCAAAGCGCCAGCAGCAGATGGCTGTGACGCGCGACGTACGCCCCCGCCAGCGCGTACTGCAACTCCCGCCGATCGGCGTCCGACACGCCCTCCCGGTTGCTCGCGGACACCTCGAGTGGCGGAAGCTCCAGGCGACGGACGGTGCGGGTGTCATCGTAGAGCCCCGCGAAATAGGCGATGGACCCAGGGAAGTCCTTCTCGTATTCACGACGCGGCAACGGCAGCGGCGCCACCAGCTCCGCCCCCATGTCCAGCGCCACCCGCGCGGCGAGGCGATCGGCACCCTCGGCGAGCGGCGTCACCATCACGAGCGGACTGTTGGGATAGTCGCGCCTGAGCCGCTCCAGCAGCCGTCGCACCGCAGCCTCCAGCGCCGGCAGGTCCTCCGGACGGATGTCGCGGTGGCCGGTGACGCCTATCACGATGGGAATGAGGCCGGCGCCGGCGGGTGCAGCCGGGATCGTCATCGGTGGAAGCCTCTCGAGTAGGATTGACGGTTCCTAAGATGCCCCCCACCGGTGCCGCGGCAAGAGAACCCGACGCCTTTACCCCGCATGCCCGAAGGTGCAAGGTTGATGCAATCTCATTCCAGGGGACGCCCGATGGGCCAGGGCAGGGGAGCTGAGAGCCCCATGAACGGAAGCGCATCGCGGCGGCCGATCCTGGGACTGCACCACGTCACCGCCACCGTGGCCGACGCCCAGGACGACCTCGACTTCGCCGTGGCGACACTCGGCTTGAGGCTGGTGAAAAAGACCGTCAATTTCGACAACCACAATGTCTATCACTTCTACTACGGCAACGAGCTCGGATCACCGGGTACGATCTGGACCACCTTTCCCTACAAGGGGCGGGGAGTTCCCGCCGGGCGGAAGGGCGAAGGGCAGATCGGCATCACCTCGTTCTCGGTTCCGGCGGGGTCGCTCGGCTTCTGGCGGAAACGCCTCGGCGCGCGGGGCATTGCCGCCGGCGATGCCCCCCCGAGATTCGGAGACGAGATCATCTCCTTCGCCGATCCGTCGGGACTGAGCTTCGAGCTGATTGCCGGCAACGGCGACAGCCGCACGCCGTGGACCGGCGGCGGAGTGCCCGTCACCGCGGCCATCCGTGGACTTCACGGTGTCACCATGGTCGTCGGGACGCCCGAGCGCACCGTCGAGCTCATGACCGGCATGCTCGGATTCGAGATCGTGGATGAGACGGAAAAGCGCCTGCGGCTGGCCGTGAACGGCAATGAGCCGGGAAGGTTCATCGAGATCGTCTACGGCACCGGTGAGGGCGAGGCCAGGAATGGGCTCGGCACGGTGCACCATGTGGCGATGGCGATCGGGAGTGGGGAGCAGCAACGCGAATTGAGGGAGGAGCTGCTGGCCGGCGGGACAAGGGTGACCGATGTGCTCGACCGTCAGTATTTCCAGTCGATCTATTTTCGCGAGCCCGGCGGTGTGCTCTTCGAGGTGGCCACGGTAGAGCCCGGCTTCTCGGTGGACGAGTCCCCGGGCCTGCTGGGTCGCGATCTCAAGCTGCCGCCGTGGGAAGAGCCGAACCGAACGGCGATCGAGGCCGGACTTCCGGGGGTCGAGGTGCCCCCGTAGAAGCCGCGCTCCACGGAACCGCGCCTAGACCGCGGCCCGCTCGCTCGCGGCGAAGGTGCGCCGCGATTGCCGCAGCATTTCGTCGAGATCGTCTTTCAGATGCGTGATCTCCGCCTCTATTTCCGCCAGCGAGGCGCAGACCGGGGTAACGCCGAGCATGCCGTTGGCATGGCGCTCGATCCGCTGTAGAAAGATGTGCACTACCGTCGGGCGCGCTCGCGTCCCGTGTCGCACACTAAGGCCGAACCGAAGATCGTTCATCGCGGACACTGAAACCTCGTCAGGTCTGAGGAGTAGCACTTTCGAGCATCTTCTCGGCGACCACACGCGGGCGGCGCCGTCCACCCTCCAGCGAGACCACGGCCGCCTGCTGGCCGGAGCCCTTCAAATATGCGTTCGGATCGTGCATTACGGATCCGGCGGGCAGGTGCTCGTAGAGCGGCCCGAGATCCTGCCGGATGCGATCGGCGTAAAACGCCGGCAACCGGTCCGTCTCGCCCTCCATGAAGCTCCGCACGCTCCTGTCCGTGTCAAGCAGCTTCCGGATAGTGGTATGATACTCGATCCGGCCCCACCCTTCCGACGACATGGCCCGAACCACGTTCATCCACTTCGGAATGACTCCCGCGGTGGCAGGCACGCGGCGGGCAATGGCGCGCCAGGAGAAGGCGTAGCGCGTGAGATCGACGAGGCTGTCGTAGAAGGCCGCCCAGGCGTAGTTCTTGGGCCGGACGTTCATGGCGTGATTGTTGTTCAGGAAGGTGAAGGGGAAGGGCAGCACCCGACCCGCCCGCTGGTACTCGAGATTGAGCGGGGCTGCCCGGCCGAACGCCGAGAGCAGCGAGAAGGCGGGGAATGCGCCCGGCGCCAGATCGAGAAACTTCTTGGTCAGCTCGAACGGTGCGGGCCCTTCGTCGGTGTCGAGGCCGAGCACGAAGTTGGTCTGGATGTA
>JBOHSC010000025.1:0-4460 GCA_050733115.1 Gemmatimonadales bacterium | reverse complement strand
TCGGCGCGACGGTTCTGGTACTTGAGATAGTACGCGTGCTCCCAGACGTCGCAGCCGAGGATCGGAGTCTTGCCGGTGCTGAGGGGCGTATCCTGGTTGGCCGTGCTCTCGATGGCCAGGGTACCCGACTTGTCGAGGGTGAGCCATCCCCAGCCGCTCCCGAAGCGGCTCACCGACGCCTTGCCGAGCTGGTCCTTGAACTTGGTGAAATCGCCGAATGCCTTGCCAATGGCATCGGCCAGGGGGCCGCTCGGCTCCGTGGCCCCACCGGGGGTCATGATCACCCAGAACATCGTGTGGTTGTAGTGTCCGCCGCCATTGTTGCGCACGGGCGCGCGGATTGCCTCGGGGAGCGCATCGATATTCGACAGCAGCTGCTCGACGGTGTTCTTCTGAAGATCGGGATGCGGCTCGAGCGCGGCGTTGAGGTTGTTCACGTACGCGCCGTGGTGCTTGTCATGATGAATGCGCATCGTCTGCTCGTCGATGTGCGGCTCGAGCGCATTGTAGTCGTAGGGTAGCGGGGGCAGCGTGAAAGGCATGTGATCGGCTCCTGAGTGGAATGCCGTATTGCATCGTCATCTGGAGCAGCGGAATATGGACGCGGCGATAAGAGGAATCAACGAGAGGCTTTGCGGTGCGCCGAAGTCGGCGACAGATTGGCGGCATGGCCGATACATCCCCGGCGCTGCGCCCGATGGTCCCGGTATTCGTGGCCGACCGCTTTTCCCCGCTCCATGCCGAGCTGATCGCGCTGTTGCGCGGGCTCCAGGCGGACGATTGGGACCGCCCGACGGTGTGCCCGCTCTGGTCGGTGGGCGACATCGCCGCGCACCTGCTCGACGACGACCTGCGACGTCTCTCCTCCCACCGCGATGGCCAGCCTCCACCCCACCTGCCGCGCGACGAGAGCCCGGGCGCCCTGGTGGAGTTGATCAACCGGCTCAACGCGGACTGGGTCGGGGTGGCGCGCCGCATGAGTCCGCGGGTGATCGTCGATCTACTCGAGCACACCGGACCGCAGGTGGCCGAGCTGCTCGGATCGCTCGATCCGTTCGGCCAGGCGCACTTCGCGGTATCGTGGGCCGGAGAGAGTCAATCGGAGAACTGGTTCGACGTGGGCCGCGACTACACCGAGCGATGGCTGCACCAGCAGCAGATCCGCGACGCCGTCGGGGCGCCGGCACTGCTCGAGCGGCGCTGGTTTCATCCGGTGCTCGATCTCTTCGTTCGGGCGTTACCCCATACGTATCGGAACGTGCATCGCGAGGAGGGCACCGCCGTGCAGCTCGAGGTGACCGGGCGCTCGGGAGGGAGCTGGGCGCTGCTCGCTACCCCGGAGGGGTGGCGCCTCTACAGCGGCCGTCCGGCCCGGAGCTCGGCTACCGTGAGCATGACCGCCGATACCGCGTGGCGGCTCTTCTCCAAGGCACTCAAGACCGACGCCGACCGGTCGCTGGTTCACGTCTCCGGCGATCACGCGCTCGGTGCGGTGTTCTTCGGCTCGCTCGGTGTCATCGCCTGACCGCCGGCTGAGATGCCGAGCGCCACGCTCGCCGCGGCGAGCACGGTGTAGACGACTTCTCCGTGCAAACCGGCCTCGAGCGCAAGCAGTCCACCCCACCCCCCAGCCAGCAGCGCCACCCCTCTCCCCACCCGACGCAACACCAGCTCTCCATCATGCTCCGGACCCAGCACGTCGAGCGCCAGCGCGACAGGAAGCAGCCACCCCGCCGCCACGACTCCCGACGGATCCAGGCTGACGAGCGCGAGCCACGCCCCCCCCACGGCGAGTCCGGCCCCCCACCGGGTCGCCGCCGCGTGCCAGAGGCCAAGCATCACCAGCGGCGCCGCCAGTGCGCGCCAGTGCTCCATCCCCGCCGGTGACACCACCAGGCCCACCCGCACCAGCAGGAAGGCCGCGGCCGGAGCGGTCAGCGACGCCACAGTACATCGGTGGATGGGCCAGAGTCCGGTGAGCAGCCAGCTCGAGGAGAGCAGCCCGGCGGCCAGCAGCGTCTCGGCCGCCGGACTCACCGGCAGGCTTGGCAAGCCACCCATCGAGAGCCCATCGGGTCCTGCGATGGTGGCCATGAAGAGGTAGGTGGCGAGCAGCCCGATCGTGACGAGCACCGGAACCACCGGCCATCGGATGCCGCCCCACGATTGCGCGATGAGCCAGCCGGCCCAGGACGCTCCGGCCGCGCCCAGGAAGACGAGGAGGAGATGCGACCCGAGCGCGGTGAGCAGCAACGAGAGTATCAGAAGGACCGCGAGGCGGCCGGGTACGGAGCGTCTAAAGGGCGAAGGGAGGAGGGTCAGCCGGCTTCGAGCGAGACGCGCCAACCAGAGCATCACCCCTGCGATGGCGGCCAGGGCCATGGCCCCCAGGACGGAAGGGAGCGTCCCGGTACCGGCGAGAAGGCCACGCGAGGTCCAGGCGGCAAGGATGACTCCGAGTATCAGCGGGAGTCCCCGGCTGCCGGCCTGAACGCCCACTGCCCCGGCACCCAGCACGCCCAGGAGAATGAATCCTGCAGTGACGGGATGGGGGCCGGCCGGCAGGGCCGCGAATCCGAACGCGAGCGCCGAGAGGGCCAGCACCGCCCGCCGCCGGAGCGCCATGGCGCGCAGGGAGATGGCCCCCACGAGGACGATGAGATAGGCGAAATCAGGCCTCTGGATCACATCTTGCACTTCGGTCTCCGGGACCCAGCACCGTCAGGACATCGCTCCTGACCCCTCCGGTGAAACGCAACCGCCGTGGGAAATCTGCAAGGGGGCTTCCGCACCGTGACAGCCGTCATCGAACCCGATTCCCCGCTGCCGATCGCCCTGCTCGATCAGGCCAACGGCCGCTCGACGGCGCTGCCCAAGCGCAAGGTTTGGCGTCCCGCCACCGAGATGGCGGTGGACCTCGGCACGGCCAACACCCTCGTCCTCGTCAAGGGCGAAGGGGTGGTGCTCAACGAGCCGTCGGTTGCCGCGGTCGACAGTGCGGGGAACATCATGGGAATCGGGCGTGAGGCCAAGCTGATGCTCGGCCGTACCCCGGACGGCATCACCGCCGTGCGCCCGATGAAGGACGGCGTCATCGCGAACTTCGATATCGCCGAAAAGATGCTGCGGCATTTCCTGCGGCAGGTCATCGATCGCACGGTCCTCAAGGTCAAGCCCACCGTCATCGTGTGCGTCCCATCCGGCATTACCGAGGTCGAGCGCCGCGCGGTGCGCGACTCGGCACGCTCGGCGGGAGTCAAGCGACTGCTGATGGTTTCCGAGCCGATGGCCGCGGCGATCGGTGTGGGCCTCCCAGTCGAGACACCCACCGGCAGCATGGTGATCGACATCGGCGGGGGGACGACCAACATCGCCGTGATCGCGCTGGGCGGCATTGTCTGTGACGCCTCGATCCGTACCGGCGGCGACGAGCTCGACCAGGCCATCGTGCAGTACATGCGGAAGACCTACAGCCTCCTCATCGGCGATCCCACGGCGGAGCGGATCAAGATTCGCCTTGGCTCGGCGGTGCCACTCGTGCCGGAGGAGGAGATGGATGTGAAGGGCCGCGATCTCGTCTCGGGCCTTCCCAAGGTGGTCCGGGTGGATTCCTCGGGGATCCGCGACGCCATCCAGGAGCCACTCTCCCGCATCGTGAACGCCGTACGCCGCGCCCTCGAGATGACCCCGCCCGAGTTGTCGAGCGATATCCTCGAGAGCGGCATCGTGCTCACCGGCGGTGGCTCGCTGATCCGGGGCATCCACCAGCTCCTGCAGGACGAGACCGGTCTTCCGGTCCGCGTAGACGTCGATCCGCTGACTTCGGTCGTGAGAGGCACGGGAAAGATCCTCGATGACGTGACCCGGTACGGCAAGGTCCTCACGACCTGAGCTTTCCCGGCGGCGCGAGCCGCCCGGGACCCCAGCCCCATGCACCGGCAGTCTCGCCCACAGGGCGGGGTTGCCGGTGTATGGTTTCACACAGATTTGTGTTGTGGAAGCAACACTTTGGTTCGGAAATCGAAGGCAGGTGGGCCAAGCAGCCTTGAGAGATTACCTGATATATGCTGGCTTAAGTGGTTCTAGAATTGAATGTTCAATTGACTGCAAATATTGTGCGCCCCAAGCCGCCGGCTTGGCCCCCTTCTGGCACCTTCTCATGGCGGGCGCCTCCGCGCGCCGCTCTCCACTCCATTCCAGGGAAGGCTTGGCGCCATGACCCCCGCTGCGGAAGTCCTGCTCATCGAAGATGAGGAGATCGATCGCCAGATCGTTCAGGAGCTGCTTGCGCTCCGTGGCCGAGGGCGGGTCCACGTGACCGAGGCCACCGGCTTCCAGGCGGGGCTGGAGCTGCTCCGCACCCGCGGATTCGATCTGGTGCTCCTGGACACCCGCCTGCAGGAGATCTCGGCGCTGAGCGCCCTCCGCACCGTCGGTGAGGAGGCGCCCCATACCCCGAT
>JBOHSC010000024.1:0-4361 GCA_050733115.1 Gemmatimonadales bacterium | reverse complement strand
GAACTGCGCAACCAGCACAAGCTCGTGGCCGGCGCCGACGACGATTTCCGCGTGCAAACGCAGGACGACATGATCGCCGTCCGCACCGAAACGACGCAGACGATGACGGTGCTGCTGTCGGCCGTTGCGGCGGTCTCGCTGATGGTGGGCGGGATCGGGATCATGAACATCATGCTCGTCTCGGTGACGGAGCGGACCCGGGAGATCGGCGTCCGCAAGGCGCTCGGCGCCACCCGCACCACGATCATGCTGCAGTTCCTGATCGAGGCGCTCGTGCTCTGCCTCGTGGGCGGAGCGCTCGGCGTAATGCTCGGCGCGGGTACCGCCATCGCGCTCTCCCGCTTCCTGCAGTGGAACACCTTCATCTCCCCGATCGCGGTCACGGTCGCCTTCGGCTTCAGCGCGCTCATCGGCCTGTTTTTCGGCATCTATCCCGCCCGCCGCGCCGCGAGTCTCGACCCCATCGTCGCGCTGCGCTACGAGTGAGCTCCATCGCCTGACGGCTCGCAGGATCCCTCATGGCTGACCCGGATGTTCTTGTGATCGGTGCAGGCGTCGCCGGCCTTGCGGCCGCGCGCCGTCTCACCGGTGCGGGCCGGAGAGTGATGCTGATCGAGGCACGCGACCGGATCGGAGGGCGGGTGCACACCATCCGCCCCGCCGGCGCCACCCGGCCAATAGAGCTTGGGGCCGAGTTCGTTCACGGGCACTCGAACACCCTCTGGCCGCTTCTGAGCGAGGCGGGACTTCCCACGGAGCCGGTGGCGGAGCGGCACGAGGGCCTCCGCGACGGGCGCGAGGCTCCCCTCCCCGACATGCGTGCGACGCTGGAACACCTCATTCGCGCCGAGCCCGCCGACTATCCCGACCGACCGCTGATCGAACTCCTGACCGAGCACCGAGCGGCGGGCGACGATCCCGCGGCGCTGGCCGCCGTGGCGGCGTACGTGGAGGGTTTTCACGGTGCCGACGTACGCCGGATCGGCCTCTGTGCGCTGGCGGAGAACGAGCGGGCGGAAGACGCGGACGGAGAAGAGGCGTTCCGGATTCCCTGCGGCTACGACGCGGTCCCCCTCTGGCTCCGCCATCATTGCCCGCACGAGCTTTTCGATCTGCGTCTCTCCACTACCCTCCTCGCGCTTCGCTGGCGCCGGGGCGAGGTCGTCGCGGAAGTTCGGACACCCGACGGTGGCACCGGCGAGCTGCGTGCGGCCCGGGCCGTGATCACCGTGCCGGTGGGCGTGCTCAAGGCGCCGCCCGACGGCCCCGGCGGGATACGCATCGAGCCGGAGCCGCCAGGGTGGTCGCGAGCGCTTGGCGCAATCGAGATGGGGGCGGCGCAGCGCATCGTGCTCCAGTTCGAGGATGCCTGGTGGATGCGCCGCGGCGAGGAGCCGTTCAGTTTCGTGCATGGGCCGGCGTCGGCATTTCCGGTGTGGTGGGTCTCAGCCCCCGCCGGCGAGGCGCGGCTTACCGGCTGGTGTGGCGGGCCGCGCGCCATCGCGCTCGCCGGGCGCACGCCGGCGGTGATCCTGCAGGCCGCATTCGATTCTCTGGCAGTGCTGTTCGGACCGCCCGCCCGAGCCGCGGCCGACCGGCTCCGAGGGTCGTATCACCACGACTGGGTCATCGATCCGTCATCGCTTGGGGTGTACAGTTATGGCGGCGTCGGGGCGCCAGGCGCGCGTGAGCTCCTCGCCGAGCCGGTCGAGCGTACGCTCTACCTCGCCGGGGAGGCGCTGGCGTCCGGGGGCCGGAACGCGACGGTGCACGGCGCACTCACGAGCGGCACGCACGCCGCGGAGCGGTTGCTGGAGGCGTGAGGGGAGGCGAAGGGAACCGGAGTCGCGGTCGCATCGTTTCGTTCTCGATCAGGGCAGCTTTTCCTCCCGCATGGAGCACGCATGGAATCAGCCGTTCCGCAGCCGTTGGTCAAGCGCCACCACGGAATAGTCCGGCTGGCACACTGGCTCAATGCCATCGTCCTGCTCGGCCTGATCGCCAGCGGGCTCCAGATCTACGGCGCCTTCAGTCACTTCGGGATTCGCGGCGGCTCTTTCTCCTTTCCCAATCCACTCGACGGCAAGCCGATTCCGCAATGGGCACGGCTTGGCGGCTGGCTGGCAGGCGGCCTCAACTGGCACTTCGCCCTCGCGTGGCCATTCGTCATCACGGGCCTCGTCTATCTCTTCTTTCTCGCCGTCACCGGCGAGTGGCGGTCGCTTCTCTTCCGGCCGAGCGATGTCGGGCCGGCGGTGCAGATGCAGCTCTACTATCTCCGACTGCGGAAGGACCATCCCGCCCAGGGGAAGCACAACGCCCTTCAGAAAGGGGCCTACACTTTCATCGTTCTCCTCGGCGCACTTTCGGCGCTCACGGGGTTCGCCATCTACAAACCGGTGCAGCTCGGATGGCTCACCTCGCTCTTCGGCGGGTACGAGCTTGCGCGCTACTGGCATTTCGTCGCCGTGTGGCTGTTCGTCGGCTTCACGATGCTGCACGTCGCGCTCGTCTTCCTGGTGGATCCGGCATCACTCAGGGCCATGCTCACCGGATGGTATCGGGGGAGGTTTCCGAGTCATGACTGAGCCCAAGCCCCGCCTCTCACGGCGCGATCTCCTCCGTCTGGGACTGGTTGCGGGTCCGGCGGCGCTGGTTGCGGCGTGTGGATGGGACGGCGGCACCACATTCGAGCCGCGGCTGCGGGCCTTTTCCCGGATCAATGACTGGGTGGGAGAAAAGATCCTGCTCTCGCCAAACCGGCTGGCGCGGGTGTACCCGGTGACGGCCAGGACTCCGGCGAGGGACTTCCCGTCCTACTCGATTGCTCGCAACGACACCGGATCGTTCCCGACCGTGCCGGAGCATTGGACCCTGGAGGTGGGTGGGCTGGCACGGAAGCCGCTCCGGCTCACGATCGAGATGCTGCGAGCAATGCCGAGCGTGACCTATACGGTCAAACATCACTGTGTCGAGGGGTGGACGGCCATCGGGAGCTGGACCGGTGTGCCGGTCTCGGCGGTGATCGAGATGGCGCAGCCGACGCCGGAGGCGCAGTACCTGCGATTCGACTCGTTCGACCAGCACTACTACAACGGTTGGGATCTCAAGAGTGCCATGCATCCGCAGACGATACTGGCCTACGGTCACAACGACCGGCCCCTCACAATACTGAAGGGGGCGCCACTCCGGCTCTACTCCCCGATCAAGCTGGGCTACAAGATGACCAAGTACCTCACCGCGATGACGTTCACCCGCGAGCGTCCCGGCGGGTACTGGGAGGATCAGGGATATCCCTGGTTCGGGGGAGTCTGAAGGGGGCGATCATTCCGGATTGTCCCCCTCGAGGCTGACGATCGCCCTCCCATCGGCCTGATAGTTGACGAGCACGCGCCAGGGACGGCAACAGACCTGGCAGTCCTCGACATATTCCTGCACCATTCCGCCACCGGGGTCCAGCACGATCTCGACAAGCTCCCCGCAGTAGGGGCACTGGACTTCGGAGTCGGTGTCGGCGGTACCGTCGCCGAGAGGAAAATCGTCCTCAGGCTCCTCTTCTCGCTCTGGCATATATTTCCAGCATCCCTTTCGTCTCTCGGATGTCGAAGATCGCGGCCCACGCGAGGCCCGGTGTCCCGCTCGCCCTTTCGGCAGCGCTGCTCGCGGCGCGCATTGCCGCCGTGCCGGAGCTCTCCGATCCCACCGGTGCGGCGCTCTCGCCGTCTCTCCACTTGCACGAGCCCCTGGTCTACCTTCTCCTGGCCCCGCTCTTCAGCCTCTGGGACGGCGTGTCGATGCTGAGCATGAGCCGGCTGGGGGGGTTCCTGGCCGGCATCGCGATCCTGTACCTGCTCTGGCGCCTCGGACATGCGCTTCGGGGCGTCTGGAAGCTCCAGCGGTGGAGCTGGCGACAGGAAGTGGTGGTCTTCGGAGCTTCGCTGGCCTCGCTGGTCGCGTTCATCATGCTCGGACTCCTGTGGCATCGTCCGATGATGTCGCTTGCCGGCGCCGATCCGGACGATATCATCGTCGATTTCCACAGCCATACGAACGTATCACACGACGTCCGCAATACCCTCATGCGGGGCTTCGACACCGAGGCGAACCTGCGCTGGCACCGGCGGGCCGGCTTCGACGCGGTCTTCATTACCGACCATAATACCGTCTCGGGGCTCGGCCACCCGGTCGGCCGGCCGGCGCGATGTCCAGGTATCGAGGTGAGCGCCTGGAAGGCGCACGTGGTGCTCCTCGGGGACTCGATGCCGATCGATCGTAGCTGGTACAACGGCTCGCTCGACGAGCTGAAGAACCTTCTGGCGGTCAGCGACTCGGCATATGGTGCCCTGTCGCTGCTGTCGCTG
>JBOHSC010000023.1:0-4221 GCA_050733115.1 Gemmatimonadales bacterium | reverse complement strand
GCTTCGAGCAGGATGTTCTCCGGCTTGATGTCGCGGTGGATGACGCCGTTGCGATGGGCGAATTGGAGGGCGTCGGCCACCTCGCGGACGATCTGCAGCGCTGCGTCCATCGGCAGCTGGCCCTCGCGACGCAGCCGGTCCCGGAGCGAATCGCCTTCTACGTAGGGCATGACGTAATAGAGGAGACCGTCGGCCTTTCCCGAGTCGTGGATCGGCAGAATATTCGGATGAGTGAAGCTGGCGGTAACTTCGATCTCCCGGAGGAAGCGCTCGGGGCCCAGCATGGCGGCGAGCTCGGGCTTCAGGACCTTGATGGCCACCTTGCGGCGGTGCTTGAGGTCTTCGGCGAGATACACCGTGGCCATCCCGCCGCGTCCCAGCTCCCGCTCAAAGCGGTAGCGGTCGGCGAGGGCGGCCTGGAGCGGCGCTAGGGAATCTGGAACGTTGGGGGCCAGAGAAGGGTACCGTGCTTGAGGTCGTGAGCCGGGAACACGATCGCCATGCCGCCACGCCCGAGCTCACGATCGAGGGTGTAGGTGCCAGATCGGGCAGAGACCGACTACGCCTCAATGATATGGCAGTGGCGGAGGAAGAGCGAGAATCACCAGTAATTCGGAGCCCAGGAGAACCGGCGGCGTCCAACCTTCTGGGCGCACCGGATGTCCAACCCGTGAACCTTTCCGCGGGTGGACCTCGTGACGGCACTGCTCGGCGCCCTGCTGCTGCTTCAGGCTCAGGGGATCCCATCCGCTCCTCCGCTTCCGACCAGCACGACGGTCCGGGCGACTCGCGCGGCCGTTCCCCCCGTCCTCGACGGACGAGACGACGACGCCGTCTGGCGCTCCACGCCGGCCATCGATCAATTCCTCGAGGCCATGCCCAGCGAAGGCGCGGAGCCAAAGATGCGGACCGAGGCGCGGGTGGCCTACGACGAGCACAATCTCTACGTGTTCGTCCGCTCGTTCGATCCCCATCCCGACAGCATCATCAGCCTCCTCTCCCGCCGGGACGACCAGACGGCCTCCGATCACGTCACGTTGATGCTCGATCCCTACCACGATCGGCGGACCGGGTACGAATTTTCAGTCAATCCTTCAGGGGTCAAGACGGACTACGCCATCTACAACGACGGGGACGAGGACGTCGCCTGGGACGCGGTGTGGGATGCCGTGACCCGGATCGATTCGCTCGGGTGGACCGCGGAGTATCGCATCCCGCTCTCGCAGCTGCACTACTCGTCCAGGGGAGGCGGAACGTTCGGCCTGCTCATCTGGCGGGTCGTCCAGCGCCACACCGCGACCCTCACCTGGCCGCTGTACCGCGTCTCCCGGTCGGGGCTCCCGTCCCAGTTCGGCGAGCTCACGGGACTCGACGGCCTCGGAAGTCCCGGCGACGCGGAGATCACGCCGTATGTCGTCACCAAGAACGTCCAGAGCCGGGGCTCGGCCGACTTCGCCAGGAATCAGGAGGTGACGGTCGGCGGTGATCTCAAGTACCGGCTCGCCTCGAACCTCCTGCTCAACGCCACGGTCAACCCCGATTTCGGCCAGGTCGAGGCCGATCCGTCGGAGCTCAACCTGAGCGCGTTCGAGACGTTCTTCAGCGAGCGGCGGCCCTTCTTCGTGGAGGGGAAGGGGTTGTTCACCTTCACCGTGAACTGCGTCGTCGTCGTCGACTGCAACACCGGCGAGGGGCTGTTCTATTCCCGCCGGATCGGACGGTCCCCACAACTCGCCGGCACGTATGGGGACGCGGCCTCCGCCACGTCCACCAGAATCCTCGGCGCCTCCAAGGTGACCGGCCGCCTGCCGGGCGGCTTCTCCCTCGGCGTGCTCGACGCCGTCACCGACCACGTCCCGGGTCCCGGCGGCACGACGCTCGAGCCCACGGCGAATTACGCGGTCGTCCGGGGCAACCAGGACGTCCGTAACGGCGCCGGAAGCTTCGGCTTCATCCTGACCGGGGTGAACCGGTCGCTCGACGCCACGAGCGCGGCGTACCTGCACCGCAGCGCGTATGCCGGAGGGCTGGACGCGCGGTGGCGGTTCCACGGGCGGTTCGAGGTGTCGGGATCGCTGGATTTGAGCCGAGTGGCCGGCGATGCGGCGGCGATCGCCCGGACGCAGCAGGATCCGGTCCACCTCTATCAACGCCCCGACGACGACCTGGCCTTCGACTCGACCCGCGCGTCGCTGGGTGGCAGCAACCAGGAGATCCGGTTCGCCAAGGTGGGGGGCAAGCGGCTCCACTTCGAGACCGCGTACCAGCACCGCACGCCGGGGTTCGACATCAACGACATCGGGTTTCTCCGCCAGGCCGACCAGCGGGCCTGGACGAGCTGGGCCAACCTGGTCTTCGCCGAGCCCAACCCGGTCTTCCAGCAGCTCCGGTGGAACTTCAACAACTGGGAGTACTGGACCGCTTCCGGGCTACCCACCGAGCGTGCCTTCAACACCAACGTTCACGTCCAGTTCACCAACCGCTGGTGGCTGCACCTCGGTGGAACCATGGGCCAGCTGGGCGCGACCTATTGCGACCGCTGCGCGCGGGGCGGGCCCGCCATCCGGCAGGACGCGTACCTCTCGCCGTGGATGACCATCGAGGGCGACGATCGCCGCCCGCTGGTGCCGTCGGTGTCGATGAACTACACGAGGGGCGATCAGGGTCGATCGGAGACGATCGACCTGTCGCCGACGCTCGCGCTCAAGGTATCCAGCCGGTTCACTACCTCATTCAGCGCCGACTACAACCACAACCGGAACGACATTCAGTACTACGACACGTTCACCGACGCGGCGGGAGCGCGGCACTACACCTTCGCGCACCTCGACCAGAAGACGCTGAGTCTGACCTGGCGGCTCGGCTATACCTTCACCCCGACTACCTCGCTCCAGGTGTACGCGTCGCCGTTCATCTCCAAGGGGACATACTCGGACGTGCGCGAGGTGGCCGACGCGCGAGCGAGCCAGTATTCGGCGCGCTACCGGCCCTACGGCGATCCGGCCGTGGCCGCCGCCCCCGGCGGATTCAACTTCCAGCAGTTCAGGTCGAACGTGGTGTTCAGGTGGGAGTATCGGCCGGGCTCGACACTGTTCCTGGTGTGGAGCCAGGGCAGGGAGGACTCGGCCGACGTGGAGGGGACAGGTTCCTTCCGCGGCGACTTCGACAACCTCTTCGGCCGGCGGGCGGACGACACGTTCCTGGTGAAGGTCTCCTACTGGCTCACGCCATGAGCGCTCTCGCCGACAGCCTCGGCTCCCGGTCCGGGCGGCCCTGGAGCGGGCGGTGGATCGGATCGGCGCCGATGGTGCCGGCGAGTGCATTCAGATACCCCGGGGCGCTCACCCGATCCAGCTCGGCGCGGGCGTGCTCGAGCCGCTCCGCGATGCCGAGTCGCTCCGCCTCATCGCGGTGACCGGCGCGTGCCAGAAACTCGGTCAGGCTCCGGGCATGTCGCTCCCAGAGCGCCACGTCCCGCTGCTGCTTGATCGCGAGTCGTTCGTGATACCAGTCGCTGGCGAGCAGCGATTCCCGGGTGAACAGCGTGCGAATGTCGGGATGGCTGGCGCCTTTGCCTTCGTAGTGACCGCGCGCCATGAGGTGGAGCAGCGCCTTGATCGGCGGGCACGCGTCCTCGATCGTACCATCGGCGAAGTACGCTTCCGCCACGCGCTGGTGCGCCTCCACGATGTTGTTGACCCCGTCCGCAAAGACCGCCGGATCTTGAATTTCCGGCCGGAGGATTTCCTCGGCGAGCACCGCGGTGGGATTGTCGAATATCCGCCCGAAGAAAGTGTGCACGAACTTGGCCGTGATGCGGTAGCCGAGCCGGCTGGCGAGCACCTTTTCTCCGGCGAACTCGAAGTCCTCGAGCTTCTCCAGCAGTCCGGCCTCAATCAGCCGCCTCGGGTCGCGCTCGTGGGGGAAAAGCCGGCACCAGATCTCGGGAATCAGCAGGCTGATGTCGTGATCAACCCGGTAGCGCGGGCCGATAAAACCGGCCGCGGAGCTGAAGCCCGCATACCCGGTGAGTAGCATGGAGACGAGCGCGTTGTTGAGATCGGCAGTGGCGGCGAGCGCGTTGAACGGGCCCTTCGTGAGCGCGCCCTCCGAGCCCGCGCCCGTGGTGCTGGGCGAGGTTCCGGTCAGCGAGCACACGTAGTCCATAAACAGCTCCGGCAGCTCCTGATAGTGGATGGGGCCGTACACGCAGAGCGGCCT
>JBOHSC010000022.1:0-8591 GCA_050733115.1 Gemmatimonadales bacterium | reverse complement strand
GCGCCGCGCCGTGCCGCGCGAGCACGCTCTCGATGTTCGCCAGGGCCTGGCGCGTTTCCGGACCGACCCCCCCTTCCACGAGTCGCCCGGTGCTGTCGGTGCCGAGCTGTCCAGAGAGGTAGAGCATGTCGCCCACCTGCACCGCCTCCGAGAAGGGCCGGGGCTGGTTGCCGGGGACAGGGAAAAACCGGGCGGAGGCCGGCGGCGAATTGGCCGCGCAGCCGCCGAGCAGGATCATCATCATCACGAGCGGGGCTCGCGTGCGGGCCATCAAAACTCCAGAAAGTCGGGTTGAATGAAAATGGGTGCTCGCGCAACCCATGGCAAAGCGACCCTTGGCTAGGGCGAAGGGATGAGGCGGAGCAGCTCGTCCAGCCGTCGCTGGAGGTATCGACGTTCCGGCTCCTGCCGCACGAGGCCGAGAGCCCGCTCGTAAGATGCCTGCGCCTCGGCCGTTCGTCCCAGGCGCCGGCAAAGATCGGCCCGAGCGGAGTGAGCGAGGTGATAATCCGAGAGATCGCCGCGGCCCAGTATCGCGTCGACCAGGGCGAGTCCCGCCAGGGGCCCATCCCGCATGGCCACCGCAGCGGCACGATTCAGCTCGACCACGGGTGACGGATCGGCGTGAGCGAGGACGTCATAGAGTCCGACGATCTGGGCCCAATCGGTAGCCTCGGCGCTCGACGCCTCGGCGTGCACCGCCGCGATGGCCGCCTGAATGGTGTACGCCCCGAAGCGCCGGGACGAAAGCGCCCCCTGCACCAGTACTGCGCCCTCGGAAATCCGGTCGCGGTCCCAGAGCGAGCGGTCCTGGTCCGCGAGAAGAATCAGCTCTCCAGCGGCAGTAGCCCGCGCCCCCCGCCGCGATTCGTGCAGCAGCATGAGCGCCAGCAGTCCCAGCACCTCCGGCTCGGGCAGCAGCTCGGCGAGCAGCCGTCCCAGGCGAATCGCCTCCGCAGAAAGGTCGCGTCGGGTGAGCGACTCCCCCGATGACGCCGAATATCCCTCGTTGAAGACCAGGTAGATGACGCGAAGCACCGAATCGAGACGGTCCGGCAGGTCTACCCGTGCCGGGAGCTGGTAGGGAATGCGCGCATCCCGAATCTTCGCCTTGGCGCGCACGATCCGCTGGGCCACGGTCGGTGGCGAGGTGAGGAAGGCACGCGCGATCTCCTCCGTCGTGAGGCCACAGACCTCGCGGAGAGTCAGCGCGAGCTGCGCGTCGGGCGGGAGGGAGGGATGACAGCACGTGAAGATCAGCCGCAGGCGATCGTCCTCCACGCCCTCGTCGTCGACGGGCGCGGCCGCCACGTCGCCGGCCTCGAGCCGCTCCGCCACCCTGATCAGTGTCGCGTCGAAGCGCGCGCGCCGTCGTATGGCGTCGATGGCCTTGAACCGCCCGGTGGACACGAGCCACGCCCTCGGGCTCCCGGGCACTCCGTCACGCGGCCAGCGCTCCACCGCGGCGGCAAAGGCCTCGTGCATCGCCTCCTCGGCAAGGTCGAAGTCGCCCAGGAGACGGATCAGGGTGGCGAGAACGCGGCGTGATTCGGCGCGATAGACGGCTTCTACCGCCTGCCGCGCCCGGCCAGCCTCGTCCTCGCTCACCGGTTGGGTCTTTCCGCCTACTGCTGGTCGAACTCCATGATCGGCCGCACCTCGACGCTGCCCAGGCGGGCCGACGGAATCTTCGAGGCCACCTGGATGGCGTCGTTCAGGTCGCGGGCGTCGATGAGATAGAAGCCGCCGAGCTGTTCCTTCGTTTCGGCGAAGGGACCGTCGGTGGCGGACACCTTCCCGTTCCGAACGCGCACCGTCGTGGCCGTATGTACCGGTTGCAGCGCCTCCCCGGAGACGTAATGGCCGCTCTTCCTGATGCCGTCGGTGAACGTGAAATATTCACCCATGAAGGCGTCCATTTCGCTCTGGGGCATCGCACCCATCTTCTTCTCTTCGTCGTAAATCAGGCACAGGTATTTCATGGCTCCTCCGAATCGCGGTGGACCGGCTGGTTACGCCAGATAGTCGTTCGAGAAAGCCAGGAATCGACATGGCCCCGCCCGGGGTGCCCGCCTGGACGGCTCAAGGCCCGCGGTGGCCTGCAGCGTAATGATCCTGCCTCTGGAAGGCGAGAAATTCGTGAATCGCGCGGGACACCTCCGGGGACGGGGTGCGCAATCGCAGCGCCGCGCCACGCCGAAGATCTTCCACCGTGTACGAAATGTCGGCCCGCCGCCGCGCCATGACCTGGGTGCCCGGCACCTCGCGGGCGTGCACGAACCCGGGAAGACGAAAGTCCCCCGCCGCGAAGTTCTCGGAGATCTGGCGCATATGCCGCCGGATCTGGGCCGTTCCGGCGCTGTCGGCGCCGTCCCGCTGGAGCTCGATCCGGCCGCCGTCGGGCAGCGACTCGAAGATGTGGGTGGAGGTGTACTGGTCCACCCCCATGGCCTCCTGCCCGCGCGACTGTACTCCGGAGAAGCCGTCGTCTCTCGCGCGGCAAGCGGCCAGAATGATCACACAGACTATCAGCTTTCTCATGGCGACACCCCGGGCGTAGCCTCGAACGTGCCGATCGAATAGCCGTCCCGGAGGACCCGGAAGAGAGTCGCCAGCAGCCATCGCGGTGGGTGAAAGACACCCAGCGCCCCGGCGCGCCCGGCGATCGATTCCCGCTCGGTCAGATGAAACCCGGCCTCCTCGATCAGCTCCTTGGGGTCGCGATCATGGTGGGCAAAGCGCGCTCCCAGCTTGCCAAGCGCCTCGCGCATGGAGCCGCTGTAGCGGCGCACGAAGTCCAGGGTCATGAGATCACAGATGAGTGTGGGCTGCCGGAGTGATTCCCGCAACGTGACCATCAGGCTGCGGATCTGCTCCGGCGTCAGATAGAGCAGCACACCCTCCAGAACCACGATTGGCCGCTCGAATTCGCTGCAGGGTTGCAGTGCGGATGCAAGGGAATCGGTCTCGAAGTCGATGGCAATGCGGGTGAGCGGATTCGGGGCCTGCCCGGATGGGAGCTGGCGGCCCTTGAGTGCGATCACCTGCGGCTCGTCGAGCTCCACCCAGCGTCCGCCCAGCAGGCGGAACGCGCGCGTGTCGAAGCCGGCCCCGAGAACAATGACACCGGCGTCGGGCCGGGCGGCCAGACGATCGCGCAACCGGTCGTCGATCATGCGGTGCCGCACCACGTTCGCGGCGTTGGGCCTGGGAAACGCTCGAAATGGCTCGAAGAGCGCCCAGGCCTCGGGGGTCATGAACCGATCGGCCAGTCCATCCCCACATACCGGCCGCTCCGCTCTCGCGTCGAGCGCGCGCACGCCGCAACAGTAGTACGCGGTCCGCGAGACGGGCTTCAGGTCTTGGGCCACGGTCTCTCGAGCCGGCTACCGGCGACGAATGCGCTCGATCTCGACGATCGGGCCGACCTGGTGGATGCTCGCCATGTTCTCCCTGCGCCGCCCCTCGGCCTCGACGGCGAGGCCGTCCTTCTGGAATTCAGGTGGGAGGTTGGTGGGATCGTAGGTCACCTCGTCGTCGCCTCGAATGGCGTAGAGACCGCCTTCGAGCTCCAGGTGGGTGACGACTCCGGTGATGTGAATCGGCTGCCCGCCCTGCTCCCCGGCCTGGGTGGGAACCACCCATCCGCTCTCGGCGCCCCCGCCGCACGCTGCAACCGCCGCGAGCAGGACGCCACCGGCGAAGCAGCGGGCGGTCTGCGTGAAGCAGATCATGACGGCGCTCCTGTGCTGAGGTCTCGCCCGTTCGGCTGGTGCTCCGCCCACCATTCGCGGGCCCTCTCGTCGGTCCAGGCACCAGGGCAGTCGGCTTCGCCGAGCCGCCGCAGCAACTCCCTCGCCGACTGGGGACGCTCGGCGGGGTCCTTTGCCAGACACGATAGCACCAACCGGTCGAGCGCTCCAGAGATGGGATCGCTGGTGCGGGAGGACGCCGGTGCCGGCTCGGACCGGAGATGCTGCATTACCATACCCATTGCCGTATCCGAAGTGAACACGAGCTGCCCCGTGAGCAACCAGTAGGCGACGCAGCCGGTGGCGTAGATGTGGGCCCGTCCGTCTACCGCCGATTCACCGAGCGCCTGCTCCGGCGCAATAAAGCGGGAGCGCCCTGAACGACGTCCTCGCGGGTGAGCGCGGCCCCCCCGCGGGTTCACCCCGAGCCTTCACCAGGCCGAAGTCCAACACCTTCACGAAGTCGAAATCCTCCCCATACCGGCAGAGAAAGAGTCCGGTAGGAATGCCGCCAACGGCCCCGACGATCCACACGATCAGGTCGAGGAATGGCTCGAACGCGAAGATGACGAAGAGGAGAAGGGCGAGCAGGCGCACCCGGCCGCGCACCTGCTCGAGAAGATCGGGGGGAAGCGTCGAGGAGCTCCGCCGCGTGCCGGGGGGCCGGTCCGGGTGCAGAAGGGTCACATGCTCATGCAACCTCGGAGGCGTCAGGCGGCAGTGGCGCTGGGCATCGGCCCCAGTGTGCCCTGCTTCATGCCCTGAGCCGCCCACCGCAGCAGTTCACAGACCCGGCGCCGCACCTGCGGCTCCTCCAGCGCGGCATACGGCAACTGCGACCAGGAGCCTCCTCCCTTGGTGTTCTTGAGTCCCTTCTGTTTGAGCTTCTGGCCGGCGGGCAGCGCGCCGTTCAGCGCATCGAGAAGACGCTGCTGATCGACCTGGGCACCCAGAGCCAGCCCTCTCATGCGCCGGAACGGGATGTCCCAGACGCCCTTGGTTTGCTGAAGGGTGAGGAGCGGCTCCCCGAGCTTGCCCTTCGAGTACGCCGTCGCCGGCACCACCAGATATTCCACGACACCGCCGCCGTCTTTTCGGCTGTGCCGGAAACGAAGCCCGGTTGCCACCGCCCACTTGACGAGTGCCTGAGCGACGAGGCGGTCGCTCTCCGAAACCAGGCCGGTGAGGAAGGAAGCGGAGGGCTGCTCATGCAACTCGGTCGCATGAAAGGAGATCGGTCGGGCGGTCGCCATTGAAGCCTCTGGGGAAGAGACGATGCGTACGTCGGATATACCTCCTCATACTCGCCCCCAATGCAGCGAATGGCAAATCCTCAGCGGTCGGGACGCACGATGATCGTCGAAAGCATGGTCGCAATCAGGGTCCGCTCGGACCCTCCGGCCGTGAACACGTCGGCCTGGCAAACCGTGAGGGTGCGCCCTGCCCGGAGCACGCGACCGCACGCGAGAAACGCCTTTGCTTTCGCCGGCGCCAGCAGGTTGATCTTGAATTCCACCGCCAACACGTCGGTCCCAGGCGGGGCCAGCGTGTACGCGGCGTAACCGTTGGCCGAGTCGGCCACGCTGGCGATGGCGCCGGCGTGCATGAAGCCGTTCTGCTGGCAGAAGCTGTGGGAGAACGGCATCGCCAGGTGTACTTCACCCGGCGAGAGATGCGCGATGGTCACGCCGAGCGTGGCCATGTGGTTCTGCCGGCTGAAGCTCTCCCGAACCCGCACGGCGTAGTCGGGATCCCGTGGCTGCATGGAGCTCCTTCCGAGGAGTGTCAGGCGTCGAGGGCCGCGACCTGCTCGCGGAGAACGCGGATGGCAAGATCGATGGTCCGCCGGTGAGTCCGGAATGCGAGTACCGCCATCCGGAGGGTGAAGCGCCCATCGAGCATCGTCGAAGAGAGAAACACCCTGCCGTCCCTCCGCACGCCGTCCACGATCGCCTGGTTCACCTCATCAAGGCGGTCGGGTGTGGCGCCCCGAGGAGCCCAGCGAAATGTCACGATCGAGAGATCGGGTGGCGGCCCGACCTCGAACCCCAGCGCTTCGATTTCCCGGCGGAAATACTGCGCGAGCAGGAGCTTTTCGTCGAGCGCGGCGCGGAAGGGCCTCGTGCCCACCAGGACGAGCGGCAGCCACATGCGAAGCGCCCGGAAGTGCTTCGACAATTCGGGTGACAGATCGGCGGGAGAGAGCTCGCCGGGCTCGCGCACGGCATCCTGCATGTAGTGGCCGGAGTAGTCGTTGGCCGCGACAAGCGCTTTCGCATCCCTGACCACCACCATTCCGGAGCCGTAAGGAAGGAAGAGGCTCTTGTGCGGGTCGAGGACGACGGAATCGGAGCGCTCGATGCCCACGAGCGCCTTTCTCCCGTGCTCGGTCAGGAGAAAGAACCCTCCATAGGCGGCGTCTACATGAAACCAGCATCGCTCGCGTTCCGCGACGGCGCCGATGGCGCCGAGTGGGTCCACCGCACCGGTATCGGTGGTGCCCGCCGCGGCGACGATCAGCCACGGCCTGAGGCCCTGGCCGCGGTCGGCAACGATGGCATGCTCCAACGCCTCCGGTCGCATCCTGAAGCGCTCGTCCACCGGGACGTACCGAATTCTGACCTCGCCGAGTCCGGCGATGCGGAGCGCCTTCTCGACGCAGTGGTGCGCCTGGGTCGTGAGATAGACGACTGCCGATGCGAAATCGGCGCCTTTCAGACCGTGGGCGTCGCGCGCGGTGACGATGGCGGTGAGGGTAGCGATGCTGCCACCCGAGGCGAGGTTTCCGCCTGCGGCGAGTGGGTATCCCACGAGGTCGGCCACCCAGCGGATGAGCATGTTCTCCATCCGGACCGGTCCGGGGCCGGCGAAGAAGATGCCCGCGTACTTGTTGCTGACGGCGGCAAGGAAGTCGCCCAGCGCCGCGTGGTAGAGTCCTCCGCCCGGGATATAGGCCAGGTACCCTCCACACGCGGGATTCCCTCCGGGCCGGACCACGTCGTGCTCCAGGAGCCCAACCGCGTCCTCGATGGGAATTCCGTGTTCGGCGATGGGCGAGGCGAGCAACCCGATCCCTTTGTCATCGGTCTCATCGTAGGCCTTGAGGGTGTCGATTTTCCGAAGGAAACGCTCCGAGGAGGCAAACACCGCGGAGCGAAGTCGCTTGCGGCGGGAGGCACCCGGCTCGAGGGGGCGCGCGGCGCGCTCCAGCTTGCTGAGACGACCGACCAGATCGTCGGCCTCACGTGAGCGTCGCATGTCGTCTCGTGATGGTCAGGGTAAGGGGCTCGGTCAGCTTCGAGTCACGACTCCGGGCATGATGCCGCAGCGCGGCGCTGACCGCAACCGAGACTCGCGAGCCAGGTCGGGTAGCCGGCGGGATTAGATTGGGTGCCATGACCATGAAAATCTTCCTCACCGGCGCGAGTGGCTACATAGGCACCAGCGTCGCCGACAAGCTTCACGCCGCGGGTCATGAGACCACCGGCCTGGCCCGGAGCGATGCGGCCGCGGCCCGACTGACCGCCGCTGGCGTCAGGCCGATACGCGGCGATTTTTCCGATCCCGCCATTGTGGGCGCAGCGGCCCGCCAGGCCGACGGGGTCATCAGCATGGCCACGACCTACGATCCCTCCATCGATGGCCCCGCCATCGACGCGATCCTGGACGCCCTCACCGGCGGCGACAAGCCGTTCGTCTACACCAGTGGAATCTGGTCCCATGGCGATACCGGCGGGGCCGTGGTGGACGAGACGACCCCACCGAGGCCCGCGGCGCTCGTCGCCTGGCGGCAGGCGGTGGAGGATCGGGTGCGCGAGGCTGCGCGGCGCGGCATCCGGACCGTCGTCATCCGTCCCGCAATCGTATACGGGCGGGGAGGTGGAATTCCGGCGGGCTTCGTGGAATCGGCGAGGAAGGAGGGCGCTGCCCGTTACGTCGGCACCGGCGAGAACCGATGGCCCTTCGTCCACGTGGACGATCTGGCCGATTTGTACGTCGCCGCGCTCGAGCGTGCACCCGCAGGATCGTTGCTGCTTGGTGTCAACGGGCCGTCGCACGCGGTGCGTGATGTTGCCGCGGCGGCCAGCCGCGCCGCTGGCGCGGGCGGTCGCACCGTGTCGTGGCCGCTGGAGGAGGCGAAGAAGACGCTGGGCGGCTACGCCGACGCGCTGGTGCTGGATCAGCAGGCCTCTGGCCGCCGCGCGCGGGAGACGCTGGGGTGGCGGCCGCATCGTCCCGATGTGATCGAGGACCTCGAGCAGGGCTCCTACGCCGGGGGCAGCAGCTTGCGGTAGGCGTGCTGAGTCTTGGCCCCCACGTAGCCGAGGCGCTGGTAGAATGCGTGAGACTCGGCCCGGGTCACGTTGCTCCTCACCGATATCTGCTCGAGTCCCAGTCCTCTTGCCCAGCGTTCGGCCGCTTCCACGAGACGGCGACCGATTCCCTGTCCACGGTATTCCGGGTCGACGACGAGCCCCAGTATCTCGCACCGCCGTTCAGATTCCAGCAGCTCCTGCTCCGACCCATGCAGCCATCCCACCACGGCGCCCGATGCCGACTCGGCCACGAGCACCGACTCTCCCGGGCGCGCGAGCAGGCGCTCGAGTCGCCGCGCCATCGCCTCACCGTCCACCGGGTATCCGAGATCGCCGCTCAGCTCGGCGAGGCGGGCGGCATCGGAGAGCACGGCGCGACGGATGGTCACTGGCCATCCCGCTCTGAAAGAGTGTCCCGGGGAGGGTTTTCTCTTGCGCGCCGGGCAGTCTCCTCGTCGAGGCGCGCGCGCAATGCGGCCAGGAGCGGGTCGGCCGCAGTGTATCGCTGCCCGTAGTCCAGGTT
>JBOHSC010000021.1:0-1568 GCA_050733115.1 Gemmatimonadales bacterium | reverse complement strand
CACCTCAACAATGCGGGCGCGGCACTTACACCCCGCGATGTTCACCTGGCGGTGGCGGCTCACCTCCGCCTGGAAGACGAGCTGGGAGGGTACGAGGCCTTCGATGCCCGGGCCGAAGAGATCAGGCAGGTCTACCAGGACGTCGGCCGACTCCTCGGTGCTCACGGCCGGAACATCGCCTTCACCCAGAATTCCACCCTCTCCTTCATCCAGGCGCTCGAGGCCTTCGATTTCGCCCCCGGCGACCGGATCCTGACCAGCCGCTCCGACTACGCATCGAACCAGATCATGTACCTGTCGCTGGCGCGGCGGCGCGGCGTCGAGGTCGTCCGCGCCCCGGACGCAGCCGAGGGCGGCGTGGACCCCGAGGCCGTCCGCCATCTCATCGGGCGTCGCAAGCCCGCGCTGGTCGCGATGACCTGGGTGCCCACCAACTCCGGCCTAGTGCAGCCCGTCGAAGCGATTGGGGAAATCTGTCGGTCGTTCGAGGTGCCGTATCTCGTCGACGCCTGTCAGGCAGTCGGACAGATGCCGGTAGCCGTCGACCGCCTGCATTGCGACTACCTGGCCGGCACCGGCCGCAAATTCCTCCGCGGCCCGCGCGGCGTCGGCTTTCTCTTCGTCTCCGACCGGGCTCTGGCCGCGGGAGCGCATCCGGTGCTCGTGGATATGCACGGAGCCACCTGGACCAATCCCGATACCTTCGACCTCACTCCCGACGCGAGACGCTTCGAGTCGTGGGAGATGTCGTATGCGCTCGTTCTGGGGCTCGGCGCCGCGGCGCGGTACGCTCTGGACGTCGGGCTGGAAACGGCCAGGGACGCTTCTCGCGCGCTGGCCTCATACGCGCGGGAGCGGCTGGCCACGGTGCCCGGAGTGCGGGTACTCGACCGCGGTTCCGAGCTCTGCGCCATCGTCACCCTGCAGCCCGGCACCATGAACGGAACCGAGATAAAACTGGTGCTCAGAGCGATGGGGATCAATACCAGCTCGCCTGACCGCTCCGATGCGGTGATCGACATGGACGCCAAGGGTGTGGCCTCGGCGCTCCGTATCTCACCTCACTATTACAACACGCATGGAGAGATCGACACCGCCGTCGCCGCGCTTGGGGAGATTATGGCCGGCGCCCGTCGCTGACGCGCGGGTCTGGCTCGCCCTGAGTACCGGCTCGAGCGTGCGCCAGACCGTTTCCGCGACGACTCGCTGACCTGCCGCGGTCGGGTGGATCTGATCGGGCTGATTGAGCGAATCCACGCCGGCCACCCCTTCGAGCAGGAACGGAACGAGGGGAAGAGCGTTGCGCCGGGCCAGCTCCGGATACACCGCCTCGAAGCGCTGGATGTAGTTCGCGCCGTAGTTGGACAGCATCCTCATCCCGACGAGCACGATTCGCGGCTTCGGCTCCAGCGCCCTCGCGCGGTCGACCATCGCCTGGATATTGCTCTCCAGCGAATCGATGTCCTGTCCCCGCAGCCCGTCGTTGGCTCCGGTCTCGATCACCAGTATCGCGGGAGGATCCCGAAGGAGCCAATCGATCCTTCGGAGCGCCCCGGCCGAGGTCTCGC
>JBOHSC010000020.1:0-2171 GCA_050733115.1 Gemmatimonadales bacterium | reverse complement strand
GCCTCCGATCCCCTCTACCTTATATGGATGCCCCTCGCCCAGTGTCCGGGTGCGATGATAGTGGGTGTACAGTGAGCCGATGGGGTCGCCCGCGATGACCCTGATCCCCGGGTTCTTCTCCTTCAGGTACTTCCCCGCGCCGCTGATCATTCCCCCCGTGCCAGCCCCCGCCACGAAATGGGTCACCCGCCCCCCGGTCTGCTCCCAGATCTCCGGCCCCGTGGTGGCGTAGTGGGCCTCCGGATTGACCGGGTTGTAGAACTGGTTGGCCAGGATGGCGCCCGGCGTGTCCCGCACGATTTGCTTGGCCTTCATGACGTAGTTGTCGGGATGATCCGGCGGTACCGCGGTGGGAGTGATGACGACCTCGGCACCAAACGCCTTGAGCAGCCGCACTTTTTCCTGCGACATCTTGTCGGGCATCGTGAATATGCAGCGGTATCCCTTCAGAGTGGCGGCGATAGCCAGGCCCATTCCGGTGTTTCCGCTGGTCCCCTCGACGATGGTGCCCCCCGGCTTGAGCTCGCCCTTCCGCTCAGCGTCTTCGATGATGGCGAGGCCGATCCGGTCCTTCAATGAGCCGCCGGGATTGGTGTACTCGGCCTTGCCGAACACCGGCGTCCTGATTCCTCCACTCACCCGGCCGAGCCGGATGAGCGGGGTCCAGCCGATCGTGCCGAGGACCGAATCGTAGGGTTCGGCGTTGCGAGGGCTCATTGTGGGGCGCTCCGTGAGCGCGGGTTGCGGAAGTGCACCGGCTGGAGGAACGGCCCCGCCACCGGGCGGCCGCGGCGCAGCGCGGGTGAGTAGTGCAGCGCCGGCGCTCCGGCCAGGGCTGCCGAGTCGAGCGCGGGATAGCCGCTCGACTCAGCTACGCGCGTGGAATCGGGGACCAGTCTGCCCAGGGAATCGGCGTAGAGGCGGAGAAGGACACGGCCCTCGATGCCCTGCTCGAGCAGGGGGCGCGGGTAATCCACCGGCGACACCGGATTCACCGCCACCGGCGCCTGCTCGGCCGTGTTGCGGGTGGTCTCGGAGTCGCCGCCGGGGGTGATGCGCACGGTGCCGTCGTCCTTGCCGGAACAGGCAGCAATCGCGCAGAGGAGAACGGCATTCCTCGCTGCGCTCGGAAGGATTGCGAAGGCGCTCACCGGCGGTCCTCCGCGCGCCGCTTGAGATCGGCAAGGCGATTGAGCGCCTCGAGCGGTGTGAGTGTGTCCACGTCGAGCGCGCGCAACTCCTGGAGCATCGGCTCGGGCCGCGCCGCCTCACCGAAGAGCACGAGCTGTCCGGGGTCGCGGGCCGCATCGGGCGGCGGCCCCGGCACCACCCGGTGCTCGCCCTCGAGCGTGCCGAGAACCTCACGCGCGCGCCGGAGAACCTGGTCGGGAAGCCCGGCGAGCTGGGCGACATGAATGCCATAGGAGCGGTCGGTACCGCCCGGCTCCAGGCGGTGGAGGAAGACGACGGTGTCTCCCGTCTCCCGCACGGCCACGTTGTAGTTCCGGGCGTGCTGCAGTTGCTCCGGGAGCTGCATGAGCTCGTGGTAGTGGGTGGCGAACATCGTCTTGCATCCGACGCGGTCGTGCAGATGCTCGGTTACCGCCCACGCGATGGCCACGCCATCGTACGTCGACGTGCCGCGACCGATCTCGTCGAGCAGCACCAGGCTTCGCGGCCCCGCGCTGTGCAGGATGGCGCTCGTCTCGCTCATCTCCACCATGAAGGTGGACTGCCCGCGGGCGAGGTTGTCGCTGGCGCCCACCCGGGTGAAGAGCCGGTCCACCACCCCGACCGTCGCCTCGGCTGCCGGAACGAACGCACCCATCTGCGCCAGCACCACGCAGAGCCCGATCTGCCTCAGGATGGTGGACTTTCCCGCCATGTTCGGCCCGGTGACGAGCGCCACGCGCTCGGCCTCGGCAAAGTGCGCGTCGTTCGGAATGAACGACTCGCGCGCCATCAAGCACTCGAGGACCGGGTGGCGGCTCTCGCGGAGCACGAGATCGTACCCATCGTTCACCTGGGGCCGGACGTAGCGGCCGGTGACCGCGCGCTCCGCCAGGGCGGTCCACACGTCGAGCCGGGCCAGAACGCGGGCGGTGCGCTGGATTCGCCCGATGGCGTTCCCGACCTCCGCGCGGAGCGCCCCGAAGAGGTCGGCCTCGCGC
>JBOHSC010000019.1:0-7890 GCA_050733115.1 Gemmatimonadales bacterium | reverse complement strand
GTACAGCAGCTCACCCGGCCGCAAATCTCCTGGGTTCGGTATCACCTCGTGGAAACGCCCGGCCGAGCCGGAATCTTCTTCGAACCTCTCTCCCCAGAGTAAGCGCCGATCGGCGGCTCACCCCGCCGGCTCGAGCATCATCTCATCGATGTAGCACCAACCCCAGTCTTCGCCCGGCTCGAGGCTCCGAATGATCGGATGCTTGGAGCTGTGGAAATGCTTCGTCGCGTGCTTGTTCGGCGAGTTGTCGCAACATCCGACGTGGCCGCAACTGAGGCAGAGGCGGAGGTGGACCCACCACCCGCCGGTGGCCAGGCACTCCTCGCACCCGTCCGGCGTGTTGGGGCGGACGTCGCGGATCTGGTTGAGGTGGCTGCAGCTTCCTTTCATCGTATGGCCCCCAAAGCGGTGGTATGTCGCCCGCGCAACTCGGCGAGGTACTGGTGCACGACCGCGATCGCCATGCTGCCCTCGCCGACTCCCGCCGACACGCGCTTGATGGAGCCGTGGCGCACGTCGCCGGCAGCGAGGACGCCGGGAATACTGGTCTCCAGGAGAAACGGGTCGCGCTCGAGCGGCCATCCCTGCTGCGACCGGTCGCTGAGCAGATCCAGGACATCGCGCCCGGTGCAGACGTAGCCCCATTGGTCCCGGGTCACCTCGGATGGAAGCCAGTCCGTTTCCGCCCCCGCGCCGATGAACACGAACAGCCCGTCGCTCGGCCGGCGCTCGAGACGGCGGGAGGGTCCGCATGCGACCTCGATCGCTTCCAGCCTGTCGCTCCCCTCCACACCAGCCACCTCCACCTCGGTCTCTATGGTGACGTTCTTCCTGGTCGTGAGCTGATCTATCAGGTACTGCGACATACTCTCGGCGAGCGAGGGGCCGCGGACGAGCATCGTCACGGACTTGGCGTACACCGAGAAGAGCAGGGCCGCCTGCCCCGCCGAGTTGCCGCCGCCGACCAGGTGCACGACCTTCTCGCGGAAACCCATCGCCTCGGCCCGGGCCGCTCCGTAGTAGACCCCGTGCCCGACGAGCCGCTCGATCCCCGGCACGTCGAGTCGTCGCCAGTCCACGCCGGTCGCGAGAATGACGCTGCGCGTCGGTATCCGGCTGCCATCTTCGAGCACGACGGCGTGGGACTCGATCGCCGAAATCGGGTCGCCCCGCTCCAGTCTTGTCGCACACCGCGCGACGAGAAGCTCGGCGCCGAATCGGTCCGCCTGCCGGTACGCCCGCGCGCTCAGCTCGTCGCCTGTGAGGCCGCCGGGAAAGCCGAGATAGTTCTCGATACGTGACGAGGTGCCCGCCTGACCTCCGCATGCCAGGCGTTCAAGGAGCAGCGTTCGCAGTCCCTCGGAGGCGCCGTACACCGCGGCCGCGAGCCCGGCTGGGCCGCCTCCGACGATGACCACGTCATAGCTGTCGAGCTTCGGCTCGGTCTGGAGGCCGAGCGCGTCGGCGAGCCGGCGGAACGACGGCGCCTCGAGACGCAGTCCGTCCGAGAACTCGACCACCGGGGGAGTCATCGGCGCGTCCTCGTCGGGCTCGCGCCAGATGAACGGGATCCGGTTCCGCGAGAGGAACTCGCGAAGATGGTAGCAATCCACGTCGAGGCGATGTCCGATCACCGTGGCCGTCGCCGGCGGCGTCTCGACGGTCCACTGTCGAATGCGTCCGACCCGCTCCATCATCGTCTTCGAGATCTCACCGCTCAGCACCGTGCAGTGGTTGACCAGCTGCAGGAAGTCCTGCGGCTCGAGTCTCATCACCCGCGATGGCTCGGCCGCCTTGAGGGTCGCCAGCGAGGGCGCGCCCAGCAGCAGCGGCACCTCCCCGAAATATTCCCCCGGCTCATACGTGGTGATCCGATGGTCGCGGCCCCCGATCGACTTGTACACGTCGATCCGGCCCTCGAGAAGCCCATAGAAGGCCGCCGCCTGACCCTCGAGGAGCAGCGACTCGTCCTTGAGCAGGCGAATGTCGGCGGAACGGGATGCGATGGTGGTGCGCTCGCTCTCCGGTATCTGCGCGAAAAGGGAGATGCGGGTGAGCAGATCTGGTGTGATCATCCTGGGTCCTTCCGGGAAATTGGCGCAGCACTCCTTCATGATAAGCAACATTCCAGATTCGCGGCTGACCTCCGTCGTCTGCCCGACAAATCCGTCGTGTGAGATGGATCACAGCCCCCCTGCGCGTGGTTCCAAAGGTTGCGAGTTGTCATAGGCGGAAAGGCGCGGCCTTGCGGTAGGCCTTCCAAGCCTTATTATTTGGCCGCTCAAATACTTCTCGGCCGGGATTGCCCCGATCCCGGCCACTTCTTTGGGGTCAGGTCAGCAGTGACGAATGGGAGTAACTCGTTGGGCATCAATACAATGGAAGAACTGCAGCGGGTCCCCAAGTGGCATCGGCGACCCGACGAGCGCCGCGGTGAAATCCTCGACGGGGCAGTGATCGCCTTCGGGAAGAACGGCTACAAGCGGGCGACACTCGCGCACGTCGCCGAGCAGGCGGGTGTCTGCGCCGGCACCGTGTCGCACTACTTCGGGTGCAAGGCAAACCTCTTCGAGGAGATGATCGCCGAGCGGCTCACGCCGTTCGTGGAAACCGAGGAGGCGAGTCTGGCGAGTCACCAGGGGCCGATGCGCGATCTCCTCCATCAGCTCCTCCGCCGGCTCTGGGAGCGCGCCTGGGAACCCGGCATCCTGGACCTGATGCGCGTGGTAAAGGTGGAGAGCGCGGAGTTTCCCGAGTCGGGCCGGCTGCTCTGCCAGCAGCTGGGTGAGCGCTGGCGCCGGCTTTTTGGGGCGATCCTCACCGCCGGCATGAAGGACGGCGAGTTCAGGCAGATGGACGTGGACGTGACCGCGCGTACCGTCTGCTACGCGCTCCTCGGCGTCGCCGAAAAAGTGTCAGTGTTCGGATCGTTCGACCCCGATATGCCGGAGCGCGAAACGATGTGGCGGGCCATGGGCGAGATGGTAGACCGGTTCGTGCTGGTGGAGCTGCCTTGCGGGACCAGACAAGGAGAAGTCGAGTGAGGGAGACGGATGGAACGCGCGTCCGCGCGCGCACGATCGTGACCGCCGCGGCGGTGATGACCATGATTGGGGCGTGCAAGAAAGACGCGCCGCCGCCGGCGCCGCCACCGCCCGAGGTCGCGGTGGTGCAGGTGCAGCCGGCGAGGGTACCGACCACGTTCGAGTTCACCGGCGAAACCCAGCCGTACCGCCGGGTCGAGGTGCGTGCGCGGGTGGACGGGGTGATCGAATCCCGGCCGTTCACCGAAGGCACCGTGGTGAAGCCGGGCCAGGTGCTGTACCGTCTCGACCGGGTGCGTCCCGAGGCCGCCTACCGGAGCGCATCGGCGCGCTATGAAAACGCCAAGCGCACACTCGAAAGGCTCGAGCCGCTGCTCCAGCAGAGCGCCGTGGCACAGCAGGACGTCGACAACGCGCGGGCTGACATGGAGGCCGCGGAGGGAGCCCTCGCCGAGGCGAAGAAGAACCTCGACGACACGGTGGTACGCGCCGAGATCGAGGGTCGCGTCGGGCGCACCAACCTGGAAGTCGGCGGCCGGGTGACCGGTCCGTCCGACCTGCTCACCACGATCGACGTCCTCGACCCGATCTATGTGTCGTTCCGTCCCACCGCGCAGCAGCTGCTGAAGTGGAAGCAGGATCCCACCGCGCGAAAACTCATTCAGCCGGGGGGCCCGCTCTCGGTCCAGGTGACGCTGCCCGACGGTACGACTCTCCCGCGTGTCGGCAAGCTCGACTTCGTGGCGCCCTCGCTCGATGCCGCCACCGGGACGCAGGAATTCCGGGCACTCTTCCGGAACTCCGATCACCTGCTCGTGCCCGGACAATTCGTCCGGGTGAAGCTCAACGGCTTCACCCGCGACAGCGCCCTCGCCATTCCGCAGCGGGCCGTCCAGCAGGCGCTGGGTCGCCAGTTCGTCTACGTGGTTGGCAGGGGAGACACGGTCGCCACTCGTGACGTGGAGCCCGGCCCCTGGAGCGGCAGCTTCTGGATCATCGACAAGGGCCTGAACCCCGGTGAGCGGGTCGTGGTGGATGGCGTGCAGAAGGTGGCCGCCGGCCGCCCCGTGCGGCCGGTGCCGCTGGCCGACACCGTTGTGGCCGCCCCGGAAGAGACAGCGAAATTGGGAGCATCGAAATGAGCGGTACCGCAGGGGCCCCGGCCAACGGGGCCGAGGACGAAGTCAGCTATTTCTTCATTCGGCGGCCGGTCCTCGCGATCGTCATCAGTATCGTCATCACGCTCCTCGGCATCTTCGCCATCCGGCTGCTGCCGATCTCGCGCTACCCGCAGATCACGCCGCCGGCGGTGCAGGTGCAGGCGACCTTTCCCGGTGCCACCGCCGAGGACGTAGCCGAGGCGGTGGCCGCGCCGATCGAGGCCCAGCTCTCGGGGTTGCAGGGGCTGCTCTACTACTCGTCGGCCAACGCGAGCGACGGGACGATGAGTCTGCAGATCTACTTCGACGTGACCCGGAGCCAGGATCTCGCGGCGGTAGACGTGCAGAACGCGGTCAAGCTCGCCGAGCCGCAGCTCCCCGACCCGGTACGCCAGAACGGCATCACGATCCTCAAGGCCAACACCGACATCCTCGGCGTGGTGGCCCTCACCTCCGACGATTCCCGGTACGACGCCGCCTACCTCACCAACTACATGAAGTTGTACGTCGAGGACGAGATCAAGCGGGTGCCCGGCATCGGCAACGCGACGACGTTCGGCGGGCTCGAGTTCTCGATGCTGATCCAGCTCGATCCCGACCGGATGGCGCAACTCGGCATCACGACCAGCGACGTCGCGGACGCAGTGCGTGAGCAGAACGCCACCAGCCCCGCCGGCCGCCTCGGCCGCGAGCCTGCGCCGGCCGGCACCGAGCTCACCCTGCCGGTGACCACGCTCGGCCGGCTCAAGACGCCCGACCAATTCGCGGACATCGTGGTGCGCGCCAAGCCCGACGGGTCGATCGTCAGGGTGCGCGACATCGGCAAGGTGGTGCTCGGGTCGCGCAACTACGACCTCGCCGGCCGCCTCAATGGCACGCCGGTGGCGCCGCTCCTGCTCTACCTGCGCCCCGGCGCCAACGCCCTGGCGGTCCGGGAGGCGGTGGCCAAGCGGATGGACGAGCTGTCGCGCAGCTTTCCGCCTGGCGTCGTGTACAAGATTCCGTTCGACACGACGCCGTTCGTCACCGCGTCCATCAAGGAGGTGGTGACCACGCTGGTCGAGGCCATGCTCCTGGTGACACTCGTGGTGTTCATCTTTCTCCAGAGCTGGCGGGCTACGCTGATTCCGATGCTCGCGGTGCCGGTGAGCGTGGTGGGCACCTTCCTGGGACTGCTGCTCCTCGGCTTCACCATCAACGTGCTGACGCTGTTTGCCCTCGTGCTCGCGATTGGCATCGTGGTGGACGACGCGATCGTCGTGATCGAGAATACCGAGCGTCTCATGGCCAGCGAAGGGCTCTCCGCCAGGGTCGCGGCCGACCGCGCCATCCGGCAGGTGGCGGGGGCGTTGATCGCCATCGTGCTTGCGCTGTGCGCGGTGTTCGTGCCGGTCGCGTTCCTCGGCGGTGTCACCGGCGAGATGTTCAAGCAATTCGCGGTGACGCTGGTGATCGCCGTGGTCCTCTCGGGCCTGGTGGCTCTGACGCTCACTCCCGCACTCTGCGCACTCCTCCTCCGCGAATCGAACGAGGCACACACCACCGGCATCTTCGGCGTCTTCAACCGGTGGTTCAGCCGGCTGACCGGCCGCTATGCGAACGGCGTCGGCCGGGTGCTCGGCCGCCCGAAAACGTGGCTGGCCGCGTTCGCCGTGCTGGTGGCGCTGGCGGTGGTGCTCTGGAGGCGGGTGCCAACCGCATTCATCCCGACGGAGGACAAGGGGTATTTCGCCATCGCTATGCAGCTCCCGGACGCTTCGTCGCTCCAGCGCACCAAGGCCGTGGTGCAGCGCGTCGAGGGGTTCCTGCATCAGGAGCCGGCGGTGGTCAACGTGGTCGCGTTCGCCGGCCTCGACGTGCTCACCCGGACGAACCAGACCAACAGCGCGACCATCTTCATTCTTCTCAAGCCGTGGGACGAGCGCGGCAAGGATGAATCGATCGACGCGATCACCAGGCGGATCAACGGGAAGCTGTTCGGCATGAAGGACGCCGTCGGCTTCGCGTTCAACCTCCCCGAGATCCCCGGCCTCGGCTCCACCTCGGGTGTCGAGGCCAACCTGCAGAACCGCGGCGGCAAAGACGTGCGCGACTTTGCCCAGCAGGTCCAGGCCTTCCAGGCGGCGGTGAACCAGCTGCCGGCGGTGCAGGCGATGACGACGACCTTCCGTGCCAACGTGCCCCAGGTGTACCTGGATGTGGACCGTGCCAGCGCCAAGTCGCGCGGCGTGAACCTGACCGACCTCTTCAGCACGCTGCAGACATTCCTGTCCACCCTGTACATCAATGACTTCAATCTGTACGGCCGTACCTACCGGGTGCAGGCGGAGGCGCAGGCGCAGTTCCGGCGCACGCCCGAGGACATCGCGCGCCTGTACGTGCGTGGCCGCGAGGGGGAGATGATTCCGGTGTCGTCCCTTGTCCGCGTCGAATACCGGAGCGGTCCGACCCAGTTGCTCCGGTTCAACGGCTTCGGGTCGGCGTTCTTCACCGGGACGCCGAAGCAGGGCCGGAGCTCCGGCGAGGTGATGGCGGAGATCGATCAGCTCATCGGCGACCAGTTCGAGTCGCAGGGTGTCGGGATCGGGTACTCCGGCCAGTCGTTCCAGGAGCGCGCCGCCACCGGACAGGCGGGGCTGGTCTTCGGCCTCGGGCTCGTGATTGTCTTCCTCGTGCTCGCGGCCCAGTACGAGAGCTGGTCGATCCCGTTTGCCGTTCTGTTCGGCGTGCCATTCGGCGCGCTCGGCGCGCTGCTCGGTGTCTGGCTACGCGGCCTGCCGAGTGACATCTACTTCCAGGTGGGCCTGATAACGGTCGTGGGGCTGGCAGCCAAGAATGCGATCCTGATCGTGGAGTTCGCCAACGAGATCCGCACCCGTGGCACGCCACTGATCGAGGCGGCGACCGAGGCGGCCCGGGAGCGGTTCCGGCCGATTCTCATGACCTCGTTCGCCTTCATCCTCGGGGTGTCGCCGCTGGTCATCGCAAGCGGCGCCGGGGCCGGCAGCCGGCACTCGCTCGGCACCGGGGTGTTCGCCGGGATGCTGTTCGCGACTACCATCGGTATCTTCTTCATTCCGCTCTTCTTCCGGGTGATTCGCGGTCTGGCGGAGGGGAGGGCGGGGCGGCAGCCCGCAGGCGCCTCCGAGCCACTGCCCTCTCCGGCATCGCCGGAGGCCCGATGATCCGCCGAGCCCCGGCCCTGCTGCTCGCCCTGCTCGCGGCGGGGTGCGCCGTCGGCCCCAGCTACCACCCCCAAGAAGTGGTCCCGGTCACGACCAAAGTCGGGGCGGCGCAGTCGAGCGACAGCGCCCGCGCCTTCTTCGACTCGCTCACCGCCGCACGGGAGAGCGACACGCTGTCCGTGGCGGCCGCCACGCCCGCGCCGAAGGCGGTGCCGGCCGATTCGCTCGCGAGTCTCGCCTGGCTCGACATCTTCCGCGACACGACGATGATCGGCCTGGTGCGCACGGCGCTCGCCCAGAATCGCGACCTCCAGACGGCTGTGGGTCGGATTCGCGAGTTCCGGGCGGAGGTGGGCATCGCGAAGGCGCCGCTCTTCCCCACGCTGACCGCGAACGGGAGCGTGAGCACCAATCAGGTGGTGATCGGCTCGTTCCCGCCGACGTCGTACGATGCTTTCCGGGTTACCGCGGACGTGGCCTGGGAGCTCGATTTCTGGGGAC
>JBOHSC010000018.1:0-1688 GCA_050733115.1 Gemmatimonadales bacterium | reverse complement strand
GCGCTCGAGGTGGCCAAGATGGTCTATGCCGGCCAGCTCAACGTCGATCTCCTCGCCGCTCTCCGCGGGCACCGGGTGCAGGCGGTTGGGCTGAGCGGTGTGGACGCCGACCTGATCACCGCGCACCGGCGTCCGCCGGTTCAGGTGGTGGACGATTCCGGCGCCACGCTCAAGGTGGATTACGGCCACGTCGGCGACATCGACCAGGTAGACCCGCGCATTCTGATCACCCTCATGGAAGCACGCTTCGTGCCGGTGGTCGCCAGCCTGGCCGGCGGCGAGGATGGCGAGGTGTTCAACGTCAACGCCGACACCGTCGCGGAGTCGCTGGCGGTGGCGCTCGGTGCGCAGAAGCTCATCTTCCTCACCGGAGCGCCCGGCGTCCTCCGCGATCGCAACGATCCGTCCACCCTCGTCACCTTCGCCGACCCCGACGACCTGGCGAGCCTCGTCGCGAGCGGCGTCCTCACGGGCGGTATGCGCCCCAAGGTCGAGTCCTGCATCAGGGCGGCGACCGGTGGCGTGGAGCGCACCCACATCATCGACGGCCGCGCTCCCGACGCGCTGCTGCTCGAGGTGTTCACCGGTGCGGGGTGCGGCACGATGATCGTGGGCCGGAAGGAGAAGGCGACGTATCTGGGGGTGGACCTTGCGGGATGAGATCGACCTGCTGTCGGCCATGGTGGCCATTCCTTCCGTGAGTGGAGACGAGGGGGCATTGGCCGCCTTTGTTCAGGAGACGGCACGAAGCTGGGGACTCGAGAGCGCTCGCGACGATGCGGCGGTGCGGGTCGAGGTGACCGGACGGCGTCCGGGGCCTACGATCGCCCTCGTCTCCCACCTCGACGTCGTACCCGCCGGAAATGGGTGGACCCGCAATCCTTTCGTCCCGTCCATCGAGGGCACCCGGCTGTACGGTCGCGGCTCGGGCGATGCGAAGGCGTCGGTGTCGGCCATGCTCTGCGCCGCGCGCGACGTCTCGGCGGCCGGCGGGGTGGAACATGGCCGCCTCCTGCTCCTCTTCGGCTATGGCGAGGAGACGAAGAACACCACAATGGAGCTTGCGGTATCCTCCTCGGGAACGATCGATGCCGCTGTCGTGGGCGAGCCGACCAATCTCGATATCGCCGTCGCCCAGCGCGGGCTCATGATGGTCGATCTGCGGGCGCACGGCGATCAGCGCCACGCCGGCTACGCCACCACCGACGGCGACTTCACCAACTCGACACTCCTGCTGGCCTCCGATCTGCTCGAGCTCGGCGCCCTTTTCACCGGCCGTTGCCATCCGGTGCTGGGCCGCACCGTGGCCACGCCCACCATGCTCGAGGCCGGCATCAGCCGCAACGTCACGCCGCCGGTGGCGCAGGCGGTGCTCGACATCCGGAGCACTCCCGACTGGACGCATGAGGAGATCGCCGATGTCCTGAAGGGATCACTCAGGAGCGACGTGATCGTCACCTCGAAGCGACTCGTTCCCTGCGAGACGCCGGCCGGATCGCGACTCCTCGACACCGCCCGCCGGGTGCGTCCCGAGTCCGCGACCTTCGGCAGCCCAACCTGCTCCGACTGGGTGTTCCTTCGCCACACCGACACGATCAAGTGCGGCCCCGGAACCAGCCGCCGCTCGCACACGGCCGACGAGTACGTCGATCTGCCCGAAGTCACCGCCGCGCGCGGCTTCTACGCAC
>JBOHSC010000017.1:0-5721 GCA_050733115.1 Gemmatimonadales bacterium | reverse complement strand
GCAGTGCCTTGCGCGCCGTCTCATGGAACCCGCGCACCTCTTTCCCCGCCTTGGCGGCGTTGCGCGACAGAAAATGCTCGGCCAGGTCGAGGATGTCCTCGGGGCGGTCGCGCAGCGCCGGCAGGTGGATGTGCACGCCGTTGAGCCGGTAGTAGAGATCCTCGCGGAAGGTGCCGTCGGCCAGCGCCTTCTCGAGATCCTTGTTGGTGGCGGTGATGAGGCGGACGTCCACCCGCACCGTACCGTTCCCGCCGAGGCGCTCGAACTCGCGCTCCTGGAGCACGCGCAGAAGCTTGACCTGGGTGGAGAGGCTCAGCTCCCCGATCTCGTCGAGGAACAGGGTGCCGCCGTCGGCCTGCTCGAAGCGGCCCTTTCGCCGGGCCTGCGCGCCGGTGAATGCGCCTCGCTCGTAGCCGAAGAGCTCCGACTCGACCAGCGTCTCGGGCAGGGCGGCGCAGTTGACCCGGACGAACGGCTTCCCGGCGCGCGCGGAGTGATGATGCAGCGCGTGGGCGATCAGCTCCTTGCCGGTACCGCTCTCGCCCCGGATGAGGACGGTGGTGCTCGTGCCCACCACCTGCGAGACCTGCTCGTAGACCTGGCGCATCGGCCCGCTGTTGCCCACGATGTTGGTGAACTCGTAGCGCTCGCGTAGCTCCTGGCGAAGCTGGGTGTTCTCCTCGACGAGGCGCTGCCGTTCCGCATCGACCAGCCGCTGGATCCGGAGCGATTGCGAGATCATCCCCCCGGCGATCCGGAGCACCTTGATCATTCGCTCGGCGTCGCGCTCGGGCGCCAGCGCCAACTCGATCGCCAGGGTGCCGGCTGCGGCGCCGTCGAGGAGAATGGGGACGCAGACAAAGGTGGCCTCCTCGCCGCTCACGGGCGGCACGATCGCCGGCCCCTTGCTCTCGGCCACCTTCCCGGTGATTCCCTCACCGAGCCGATAGCGGACGCGGCCGGTGCTCTTGGGATACCCGAAGCCGGCCTCGACAACCAACATCCCGCTGGCCTCCTCGAGCAGGGTCACGGCTCCGCGAACGGCGCCACAGCGGCGCTCGAGGACCTCGAGGACGGCATAGAGCCCCGCCTGGAGGTTCAGGGTGCCCGCGAGCGCCTGGCCCACCTCCATCAGGGTGCCGAGCTTTCGGACCTCTCCGCCGTCCGCCGGCGCCTCCCGGGAGGCGGGCGAGGGGGCGGGAGGGGAGGCTCGCCGGGGCCCGGCGCGATCGCCCCCGCCCTCGGGGAGGAGCGACGGCATGTTGAAGACGATCTTCCTCGGCGCGTGCGACATGCGGTACCTGCCGGTCAGTGAGAGTCGGGGCCTTTGCAGGGAGGCGGCCCATCTACAAGTGTAAACGATTTCTTGCTGAATCTGCACTTTTGGCGCTGATTTGGTACACGCTCTTGTAGCTGGCCCGAAATCCTGACGAATAAATGCGCAGAAAGTGCAGTAATCGGTTGACACACCGGAGGCCGGCGCCTCGACACCGTGTTGGCTGGGGCGGCTCGACGCCAGGAAAAAGAAGCGCGCGCCCAACTGCGACGCGCACTTCAACCAACCCTGGCCTCCCAGTCAGAGCTGGCCCTACCTTACCTGGTGCTCCCACCGATGGCGATCGAAAGTCCCAGCGAGGCTACCAGATCGTTGCCGGTGGCCCCCACCTTCCGCGCCGATGCCGACCTGGCAGCCTTTCCTCTCCCCGACCCATTCTGCTTTCCGCCGCCCGACTGCTTGTTCACCGTGGCCCATGCTCGCCGCTCCGCCTCCCCCGTCGAGACCCCACGCTTCTCGTAGCCCTCTTCTATGTGTTCGGCCATCCGCTTCTGCTTACTGGTGTACGCGGACTTGTCGCCTCGAGGCATTTTGCACTCCTTCGCGGTAACTCCACACTTCATTTGCTTGAGGAAGATGGGACATCGTGGAGGGGGAGTCTGTGGGGAGGGTCACATTGGAGTACGACTTGAGCCCTATGACCTACAAAAGGCGGGTGGAACGGGCACGAGGCCCGTTCCATGCGAGATGTTGAGAGGATGGGATAGGTGAAAGGATCAGCAGGGGAGCGGGTCCCGACCGGTGCGCCCGGCCGCAGAGCCGAGGGCTCGGGGCTTGTTCGGACGTCTCGCGTTCCACCGTGCGGGGTTGCTCCACTGTGTTCCAAGATAGAGAGCCGAAAGCGGGCCGCTGTGCGGTGCGTCACATGATCGCTCCGATCCGTAACCCCGTTGACTTTCCGGGGCTCTGCGCCCTAAATCCCCGGCAGCCCACTCTCACCCACCCCGCTCTCCGCGGAGATCTTCCCTATGCCCGATGGCCTGTCACGCCGCAATTTTCTCGGCGCCACAGGAGCAGCCGCGGTCCTCGCCGCGTTCCCATCTCCCCTGCCGATCACGCGGCGCTCCGCGGGAAAGGTCGCGGCCGTCAGCTCCGCCAACGGGTTGCGCGCGGTAACCCGGGCGGTCGAGCTGATGTCGAGCGGCACCGACACGCTCGATGCCGCGGTCGAGGGAGTGAAGATTCAGGAGCTCGATCCGAGCGATAACTCGGTCGGCTACGGTGGACTGCCGAACGAGGACGGCGTGGTGCAGCTCGATGCCTCGTGCATGCACGGTCCCACGCGCCGGGCGGGAGCGGTGGCCGCACTCGAAGGAATCAAGACACCGAGCGAGGTGGCGCGTCTGATCCTCAAGTACACCAACCACATCATGCTGGCGGGCGAGGGGGCCAAGCGCTTCGCCTTGTCGTATGGGTTCAAGGAAGAGGATCTGCTCACCCCCGAGTCGCGCCAGCTCTGGCTCACGTGGCGCGCCAACCGCGGGAAGGACGATGACTGGCTCGATGTGCCCGACACCGAGCCGATGGTGATTCGGCCCACCGGCACGATCAATCTGAACGTGGTGAACGCGGCGGGAGATGTATCGTCGGTGACGACCACGAGCGGCCTCGCGTGGAAGATTCCGGGCCGGGTGGGTGACTCACCGATCGTCGGAGCCGGCGAGTACACCGACAACGACGTCGGGGCCGCGGGCTCCACCGGCCGCGGGGAATCGAACATCATGGTATGCGGAGGCTTCCTGACGGTGGAACACATGCGGCGCGGAATGGCGCCAACCGATGCGTGCCTCGAGACGCTCAAGCGGGTGATGAAGATGACGCCGCCGCGCCTGCTGCTGCCCGGCGGCCGTCCGAAGTTCAGTCTGCAGTTCTACGCGGTGAACAAACGAGGGGAGCTGGGCGCTGCGTCGCTCTACCCCGCCAGGTTTGCCGCCAACGACGGCACGGGTGGGACGCTGCGCGACACCGCTCACCTCTTCGAAAAGCCGAGTTGATGAAGCTGCGGGCGCTGCCGCTGCTACTTTCCTGCGCGGTCGCGGCAAGCCTCGCGGCTCAGACTCCCCCGGACACCAACGCGGTGGCGGCCGCGCAGGATTCCGCCGAGAGCTACTCGACTCCCTGGCGCACCAGCTACTTCCCGTACCTCACCGGTGGCGCCAACGACGGCCCGGTCCTCGCCGCGCGCGTTCGCTACTGGCAGCCCGCTCCCTACGAGGCTCGCTACACCACCAACGCCGCCTTTACCGCCGACGCTGGCGTCACCGCGCGCGGCAGCCGCTATCTGACAGGGCAGTTCCGAGCCCCGGGGCTCTGGAAGGATTGGCGGCTGACCATGCTTGCCAGCGCGGACCGGCAGGCCCGCTACGGATTCTTCGGGCTCGGCAACGACACCCAATACGACAAGGAGCTGGTGACCAAGCAAGAGCCCTACTACTATCGCGTCCGGCGGACTCGATACCGGGGGACCGCGGAGGTGACTCACACAATGCGGGGACCCTTCATGGTCGCGTTCCAGGCCAACGTCGAGCAGGTGCGCTTCACATCGCTACCGGGCCCATCGGTCTTCGTTCAGGACTTTCCCGTGGGTGAGCTCGAGCAGAACGACGCCTCGGGCCGGCTCGCGCTGGTCTACGACACGCGCGACAACGAGTACAACACCCATCAGGGATTGTTGCTCGAGGCGGGAACGCAGGTGGGAAGCGGCGGAGGGGGCTACACCAGGCAGTACGTGATTCTCCGGGGCTACCTGACCGTGCGTGAGGGAACCGTCGCCACGCTGCGGCTGGCGGGGTCGGGAATGGGAGGCACCCCTCCGCTCAATGCGAGATTCTACCTGCCGGGGTGGGAGTCGTCGGTTCCGGTGCTCGGCGGAGAATACTCTCATCGCTCGCTCGACACCGGACGCCTCACGGGGAAAGGCGCGCTCTTCGGAAACCTCGAGGTGCGCCATGACCTTCTGCCCTTCGGCGATCTCGGCGCGGTGACGCTGCTGGGCTTTGTCGATGCAGGCAGGGTATTCGAGGAGGAGAACTTCAGGCTGACGACCGAAAAAATGAAGGTGGGAGGCGGCGGAGGATTCGCCCTTCGAATACTCCGCTCCACCATCTTCACCTTCAACTTTGCCGGCGGTCCCGACGGCTTCAACTATTCGGTGGGCAGCAGCTGGATGTTCTGATCAGGCCACCTTGGCCACCGGAAGTCCCGCCGCGGCCAGCACCTCGCGAAGCGTGCTCTCGCCCCGGTCGTGCGCGTACCAGCTTCGCACCTTGGGATAAAGCTCGGCCTTGGGTACGGTGGGCCGGTTGGCCACGAACCAGGACTGAAGCACCACAGGGCGGGGGCCCCAGTGACCGAGCTCGCGGAAGTTCTCGTCGAGCGCGATGACGATGGGGATGGAGCGCGAACCGTTGGTCAGGTACTGATCCATCACTTCCGCATGTTCGTCTCGTCTGATGATTCTGAGCTCGAGACCCGGCACTGCCTCCGCCAGGCGGGCGACGATGGGAATGGTGCTCGATGCGTCGCCGCACCAGTCTTCCGCGATTACCAGCAACTTCCGCTTGACTCCCGCAGGGACGGCGTTGACGGCCCAGGCCGGCACCACCGCGATGCGATGGAGCCCTTCCCAGAGCCCGCGCTGCTTTTCGCTCGCCGCGACGAAAACGTCGAACGCCAATCCCTTGTCCCACAACGACCCGAAGTCGATCATCTATACCTCTCGACAGGGAACATCCGCGTCAGGCGGGAAGTTCCTCGATCTTGACTCCGCGGCGGCCCAGCTCGGCTACGTACGACTGAAACGGCATCGCCTCGTCGGGGGTATGGACCCCCTTGAGGGTCACCCGGCCGTCGGCCTGCATCTGTCCGGTGATCGACAGGGAATAGCCTGTGGTGCGCATCATGGAGCTGATTCCATGGGTGCAGTCGTAGTAGTCCATGAGCCGGAAGGTCACCGCGCTCTGCCGGCCGTCCTTCTTTCCGGTCACCTTGACCTGAAGGGCGACGAGATCCTGACCCTGCGGCTTGTGAAGCTTGGGGTGTACTGCCGCGATGAAGAGGTCGCGCGGAACGACTTGCTGTCCCTTGACCTTCACCGGCTCGGCCGCAAGGAGCCCGAGGTCACGGATCGGCCGCATGATCGCCGCATGGCCGGGATAACGAAGAGTCTTGTACTCCATCGTGCCTATCTTGCCCTTGTACGCGAACGGGAGGGTGCTGATCCCTCCGCCCGTGTGGAACGCCTCGAGGGTGCCGATGGGCTGGGGGAACTCCACGTCTTCCAGCTCGCTGAGTGCGTCCACCTGCGTCGGCTGGCCGCCGCGGAGGACCCACGAAGGAGTGGTGTAGTAGTCGAGCGCGCCTTCGAGGGAGTAGACGATCTGGTA
>JBOHSC010000016.1:0-2267 GCA_050733115.1 Gemmatimonadales bacterium | reverse complement strand
GGCGGGCGCCGCGGAGCGCACCACGCTGCTCCGGGACATCGAAGTCCTCGGGCTCTCGCTCCGCCGTGCCGCCGACCGGCGCCTCCGCGGTGCCTCGCCGGTGCAGCAGGAAAGCGATCTGGACGCCCTGCGTCGCGATGTCCCCGGCCTCGAATATGGTCTCTGGCTCCCGGTCGGCGACACCGCGCGGGCGGGGCGCTGTTGCCCTACCTGCTGGTGGATGCCGGTATGGCCGAAGAGGAGGCGGTGACGGAAGCGATGCGCATCGCGCTCCGGACCACGGAGTATCTCGACTGGGCGTTCGACTACGTGCGGCGTCACCATTCGTGACGCCGGTCAGGATCGCGCATGACCGCGTCCCCGGCGCCGCGCGTGCTCCGCTTCGGTGGCTCCTCGGTCGACACCCCGCTCCGAATGCGGGAGGAGGCGGAGCGCGTTCGGCGGCACCTGAGCGCAGGTGCGCCGTTGGTCGGCGTGGTCGGGGCCTCGGTCTACGCCACGAATCGCCTGTTTCACTGGCTCCGACGGCTCGCGGAACTTGGCGACCCCATGATGACACGGGAGCTCGATCGCGCCCTGGCCGGCGCCGAGCAGGGAACGGCGGCGCTGCTGACAGCGACCCTCAGGGGCGCCGGGATCGAGGCGGTGAGCGTGATCGCCGACGATGCGGCGCTCCAGGGCGACGGGCCGTTCGGCCACGGCGTGCTGCGGGGCATCGACTCGACCCTCATCCGAGGCGCGCTCGACCGGGGAGTCGTCCCGGTGGTCGCGGGCGGCTGCGCGCGGCGGTCCGACGGCGAGATCGTCTCGCTCGGTCGCCTGGGCGCCGACATCACGGCTGCCACGCTGGCGGGGATGCTCGGCGGAGACTGCCACTTCATTGTGGAGCGGGAGCGGCTCAGCCTCTCGAGGCCCGGCGAGCCGCTCGTACATCTGGATGCACTGCGGCGGGCGAGCGAGGCCGGGGTGCCGGTGCGCATCTACAGTTTCCGCAGCCCTAGCCCGTGACCAACCCCTGCAGAGTCTCGGTGTCCGCCTGATACGGATCGTCCTCTCTCGGCATTACGACCACCCGGTCGACTCCGGACAACCTCCGGATCGCCGCGGCGTTCGTGCCGGTCGAGGCATCCGCTATCGCCGGCGCGGTCAGGACGACGGCACCGACCTTCATCCCGGCCAGCTCCAGCGCGGAGAGCGCCAGGAGGGTCGCGTTGATCGCGCCCAGCCGGTCGGCCGCAACGAGGATCACCTGGGCCTCGAGCGCGTGGCCCAGGTCTACGATGTTCCACTCCCAGGAGATCGGCGAGAGCAGGCCCCCCGCGCCTTCGACGATCGCGATCTCCGCCGCCGCTCCCGCCGCCTCGGACTGGATCGCGAGCACCATCATATCGAGATCCATGATGACGCCTTCCTCATCGGCCGCCATCGCTGGCGCCACCGGCGCGGTAAGCCGGATGAGCGCTTCCTTCGGAGAAGACTGGCCGGTGGCTGCCGCCAGCAGGGCGCCGTCCTCCCGGTCGCGCGGAGCGTCGCCGCAGCCTGATTCGACCGGCTTGATCGCGATCACGCGCCGGCCCACCCGGGTGAGCGCGCGCGCCAGAGCCCGGCTCACCCACGTCTTGCCCACTCCCGTGTCGGTCCCCGCCACCAGCAGGACGGTCATCCGCACACCTCCCGGATCGCCCCGTGCAGCGCCTTGCCCAGGAGATCGAGCTCGGGATCGGTGATCGTGAGCGGCGGCATCAGCACGAGCACGTCGCCGAGGGGCCGGAGGAACACGCCGTACCGGCGTGCGGCGCGGCAGACGCGCATGCCGGTCCGCTCGGCGGCAGGGTACGGCTCACATGACTCCCGGTCGGCCACCAGCTCCACGCCGGCTGCGAGGCCGTACTGCCGAATGTCACCAACGGCCGGCAGCTCTCGCAGCGCCTCCAGAGTCTCGCTAAGCCGGGCGATCGTTCCCTGCAGCCGGGCGAGGATCGGCTCGCGCTCGAAGATGTCGAGCGTCGCCAGCGCCGCAGAGGCGGCGAGCTGATTCCCCGTATACGTGTGGCCGTGGAAGAAGGTCCTCCCCTCCGACGGCTCGCCCAGGAACGCCTGGAAGATCCGCTGCGAGGTAAGCGTGGCGGCCATTGGCAGGTACCCGCCCGTGAGTCCCTTGGCGAGGCAGAGCAGGTCCGGCGCCACTCCCTCGCGATCCGAGGCGAAGAGGTGTCCCGACCGCCCGAATCCCGTCGCCACCTCGTCCAGGATGAGCAGCGTGCCAG
>JBOHSC010000015.1:0-1817 GCA_050733115.1 Gemmatimonadales bacterium | reverse complement strand
GCCGACACCCAGGGCGAGCGAGTCGGCGATCGAGGCCGCCTCGTGGGCGAACCCGCCGTCGGCGCGCCAGCGGAGCGCCGGGAGGATGAGTCGCGCCGTGTCCAGCCGATCCGCCGGCGTCATGCGGGGGTTACCGTGCCGAGCACGCGCGGGCCGCGCGCGCCGGTGGCGGCGGGGACGTTGCCGGGCTGTCCGTGGAGGGTGAGATAGCCGAGGAGGGCGAACGCGACCGCCTCCTTGGCATCACCGGGGAAGAAGAGATCGTCGAACCGGCGGAGCGGGTGCGCATGGCCGTGCCCGGCGAGATGCCTCTCCAGTGCCGCCATGAGGCCAGGATGGTGACACCCTCCCCCCGAGGCGATCACCTCGGCGGCGCCCGGTATCCAGCGAGCGATGGCGCCGGCCACGCTCCGCGCGGTGAGCTCGACGGCGGTGGCTACGCCGTTGGCGCCGGGAACCTTCGCGTGCAGCGCCGCGGCGAACTGGTCGCCGAACCGCTCGCGCCCGGTGCTCTTGGGCGGGGGAGAGGCGAAGAACCCGTCGGCCAGGAGCTCGGTGAGCGCACCCTCATCGGCCACGCCCCGCCCCGCGATCAGCCCGTCGCGGTCGTACGCCACGGCGCCGTCCACCATCCGTGCGACCGCGTCGATGACGGCGACGCCCGGCCCGGTGTCGAAGGCGAGGACACCGTCCTCCTGAGCGCGCCGCGGGACGTAGGTGAGATTGGCCATTCCGCCGAGATTGAGGAGGATCCGGGGAACATCGACAGCGGCGAAGAGCAGCACGTCGGCCATCGGCACGAGGGGTGCTCCCTGCCCTCCCGCAGCCACGTCGCGCGCGCGAAATCCGCTCACCACCCGCACACCGAATCGCTCGGCGAGGACCGCCGGCTCGCCGAGCTGCCAGGAAACGGCGGGAGGCTCGTGCCAGATGGTCTGCCCCGGAAACGCAATGAGCGTGAGATCCGACGCCGGCACGTGCGCTTCGGCCAGCAGCGTCTCGACCGCCTCCGACGCCCATTCCGCAATCATCGCATGCAGCCGGGCAAAGCGCGCGGCGGGATTCATTCCATTCGCCGGCGCGTCGAGCGCGCCACGGATGAGGCGCCGTTCCTCGTCGTCGTAAGGACGGGTGACGAAGTGCATCAGCGAGGCGTGAGTCGGCCCGTCGAAGCGGACGAGCGCGGCATCCATTCCGTCGAGCGAGGTGCCCGACATGAGACCCACGGCGAGGCTGGGTCGCTCGGTCATACGCTCCGCACCGGCGGAGGATCGCCCACGACGGCCCGGAGATGGCCGGCGTTCGTTTCCAGCAGCCGTTCGGCCTCGTCGCGGCTCACGCTCTTCCGCGCCATGACGATCGCCGTCTTCACGCTCCCATCGGCAGCGGCAAGCACCGTCCGCGCCGCGTCCCGGCCAAGACCGGTAGTCTCCATCACGATGCGTTGGCTCCGATCGACCAGCTTGTCGTTCCAGGCGCGCAGATCGACCATGAGGTTTCCATAGATCTTGCCGATCCGGATCATCGCGCCGGTGGTGAGGGTGTTGAGCACCAGCTTGGTGGCGGTGCCCGACTTCATTCGAGTGGATCCGGTGACGATTTCGGGTCCGACGAGCACGGTGATGCACTCGTCGCACGTCTCCCGGAGCAGCGCGGGCGGGTCCGAGCACGAGACCAGCGCGGTGCGGGCGCCGAGTGTCTGCGCGCGGGATAGAGCTGCACGGACAAAGGGAGTGGTCCCGCTGGCGGCGATACCCACGACGACGTCGTTCGGGCCGACTCGCCGCGTATCCATCTCGCCGAGCGCCGCATTGACG
>JBOHSC010000014.1:0-9764 GCA_050733115.1 Gemmatimonadales bacterium | reverse complement strand
GGTATGGTCGCGGCCGATCCTCCCGGGCCCACTGGAAGCGGAACTCGTTGGATAGGGCGGACGAGAAGACCGAGGTCAGGCTGCCGTTCACGGCATGCGAGTGGTCATTCTCGGTCCCGTTCGAGCTCCGGCCGTACGTGTCCACGTCAAAGGTGCCGTTTTCCTGACTGGACCGCGTGTAATTGTACTTGAGAGTGGCGTTGTGCTTGGGGCTCAACCGAAAGTCGAGCTTGGCCAATAGCGCGTTGGCCTCGTTCGTGCGCGAGATGGACCCGAATTCGCCTGCCAGCACGCCGCCGAAGGCCGTGTCCGTGAACGCGACCAGTGCCGGATCGATGGAGGCAAGCCGGGTCGTCTGCTTGGTATCACTGTACTCCTGCTGGTCGTACGCGACAAAGAAGAACGCCTTGTCGCGGACCAACGGCCCACCGAACGTTCCGCCGAACTGGTGCTGCCTGAAGTCGGGAACAAACCCGCTCGTGGCCCCGCTCGGGAAGGTGTGTCTGTAGTCGGCGGAGAGTCCATCATATTTGCCGAAGTAGTGAGCCGAGCCGTGGAACTCGTTGGTGCCCGACTTGGTGATCACGTTGATGAACCCGCCGCTCGAGCGCCCGAACTCGGCGTTCGCCCCGTCCGCCACCACCACGAAGTCCTGCACCGCGTCGAGGTTGAAGGTGAACGCCGGCCGTTGCCCGCCGCGCTGCTCGCCGAAGAAGGGGTTGTTGAAATCGGCCCCGTCCACCGAGACGTTGTTGTGGATGCCCCGCTGTCCGCCGACGCTGATCTCGTCGCCGTCGGGACCCTGCACGATGGCCACGTTCGGCGTGAGCGTGGTGTAGTTGAAGATGTTGCGCCCGTTGTTGGGCAGTCCCTCTACCGCCTCGACCCCGAGCCGGGTGGAGCCCTCCGACTTGGTCACGTCCACCACCGGCGGTTCAGCGGTTGCGGTGAGCTCTTGCAGCTGGACCGCCTGAGGCGCCAGGGCGAACGGCAGGTCGACCGTCTCGCCGAGCCGGAGCGCCACGCCGGTACGCTGGGACTCGCGAAAGCCGAGTGCGCGCGCCGATACGTTGTACGTGCCGACCCGGAGCAGCGTCGCCACGAACACGCCCCGCTCGTTGGTCGTGAGGGTGCGCTCCGCGTTGGTCTCGTTGTTCCTCAGCGACACGGTCGCGCCCGAGAGTGCGCCACCCGATGAATCGGAGACGATGCCGCGGATGACGCCGGTGGTCGCCTGCGCCTGGGCATGCAGCGAGGCGGGAAGGGCGCCGAGGCTTGCCGCCAGCAGAAGCCGGCGCATCGAGCCGAGCAGACGGGACAGGGGCACGAGCGGTCTCTCTTTCCCGGCACCGGAGTGCCGCGCACGCGGGTGACCCGTGGGACGGGCCAGGGTCAGCAAGCGATGAAACGATTGTCTTCTGGGACGCCGATAGCTTACCGCGCGGCTGGAGGCGTCGCAAGGCGGGACGGCGGATCGCGGAGCAGTGGGTAGAACTGGAGGAAAACGTTGTCGCGGGCCGCATGAGCGGCGTGACACTGCGCGCACCGCTCCCGCGGGAACGCCTGGGCGGTGCTGCCCGGCGTACCCGGCCCGAATCCGAAATAGGCCCATCCCCCCGCGAATCGGGCGGTGTCCTTGACCGCCATCTCCACCGCCACTCGCTGCCCCTCGAACCACCCGTGCCGCGCCGGCGCCACCCCCTGGGACGGGGCGTAGATGGTCAGCGCGACCTGGGTGTGGTTCGGAAAGCGTCCCGTGCGCCGGAACTCGGCGTAGGCCGCCGGCTCGAGCGCCACGTTGTGGAACATTCCGGGCGGCGATTCGTCGGATGGGGTATACCCGAGGCCGATCGAGCTGCCCACCCGGACCCACCGGTCGAAGTCCGCCGGGAGAATGAGGGCGCCGGCGGCGGTGAAGCGCGGAGGCGCCGGCGTGGGGCGCGACGGCTCGCCGCCCGTGAGGGCCGGAAGGAGCAGAAGGAGGGGGAGCAACCGGCGCATGAGGCCTACCCTTGCTGAACTAGGGGTAAGGCGCTACTATACCTAAGTCATCTAGGTATGGCAACCCCCCCCGCGCAGCTCCAGGAGTCCGTATGGCAGGCAGTGATCTCTACGTCGGCACCCTCGACGTCCTCATCCTCAAGGCGGTGAGCTGGGGACCGGCCCACGGCTACGGCATCGGCCGCTGGATCCGGCAAACCACCGATGATGTGCTCACCATCCAGGAGGGCGCGCTCTATCCCGCGCTCCACCGGCTTCAGCGCAAGGGGTGGCTGGACGAGGAATGGGGACTTACCGAGAACGGCCGCGAAGCCAAGTACTACAAGCTCACTTCCGGCGGGCGGCGCCACCTCCGCGCCGAGATCGTCCGGTGGCAGTCCTACTCCCGCGCGGTCGCCGCCGCCCTCGACGCGTCCCCGGCCTAGGCCACCCCCGATGATGCGACGCCTCTTCCGCTTTGCCGGCTCCGCGCGAGACGTGCCCCGTGACGTCCGCAGCGAAATTGGCTTCCACATCGAAATGCGCGCCCAGGAGTTCATCGACGCCGGAATGGCGCCGCAAGCCGCGCGGCTTGCCGCCGCCCAGGCCTTCGGCGATGTGGACGCGATCGAGACGGAATGCAGAAAGTCGGCCGCTCAGGCGGTGCGGGCCCGAACCAGGAGAATGACCATGAACGAGCTCGTGCAGGACCTCCAGTACGGGTTCCGCACCCTTCGGAAGAGTCCCGGTTTCGCCTTCGCGGCAATCCTCACGCTGGCCCTCGGCATCGGCGCCAACACCGCGGTGTTCAGCATGATCCGCGGCGTGCTGCTTCGTCCGCTCCCCTATCGCGACGGCCAGGAGCTCGTGATCCTGAGGCAGCCCGCCTCGCTCGTTGGCGTGCCCGACGCGGGATTTTCCGCGAAGGAAGTGGAGGATTACCGCGGGGCCGGCCACTCGCTTCAGGGGGTGGCGGAGTATCACTCCATGCCGTTCATCCTGCTTGGCCGGGGAGAGCCGCGACGAGTCCAGACCGGTGTGGTGTCGGCGAACTTCTTCGATCTGATGGGGGTGCGCCCGGCGCTCGGCCGGACGTTCCGGCCGGGTGAGGATGCGGTTGGCGCGACGCCCGTTCTGGTGCTGAGCTACGGGTTCTGGAAGAGCGAGCTCGGCGGCGACCCCGCCATCGTGGGCCGGACCTTCGAGATGAACGACAGGATCCACACCGTCATTGGCGTACTGCCACCGGTGCCTCAGTATCCGAACGAGAACGATGTGTACATGCCCATCTCGTCGTGTCCGTTTCGCTCTGCTCCCGCCGTGGCCGAGAACCGCAGCATGCGGATGGTGAAGGTATTCGGCCGGTTGACACCCGGGACGAGCCTTGCTGGCGCGCAATCCGAGCTCGAGACGATCGCCTCCCGACTTCACGCGGCATATCCCGAGGCCTACGCCTCGAGCCAGGGCTTCGGGATCAACGCTGCGCCGCTGCAGGAGGAGCTCACCGTCCAGGCGCGGCCGACGCTGATGCTCCTTTTCGCCACCGCGGTGTTCGTGTTGCTCATCGCCTGCGCCAACGTCGCCAACCTCACCCTGGCGCGGCTGGTCCGCCGGGAACGCGAGCTGGCCCTCCGCACGGCACTCGGCGCCGACCGCCGCCGCCTCCTGCGCCAGCTCCTGGTCGAGGGAACGCTCCTCTCCCTGGCCGGGGGCGTGATCGGCCTGGGCCTCGCCGGCAGCGTCCTGCGCCTCCTCACGGCGTACGCGGCGAGGTTCACTCCGCGGGCCGCCGAGATCAGCATCGACGGGAGCGTCCTCGCCTTCACCCTGGTGGTGTCGCTCCTCACCGGCGTGGCCTTCGGCGTGTTGCCCGCGCTGCCCTCCAAGCTCAACCTCGTCGGGTCGCTCAAGGACGGCGGGGCCGCCACCAGCGGAGGTCGCTCCTCGCGCATTCGCGCCGCGCTCGTGGTGGCGCAGGTGGCGGTATCGGTGGTGCTGTTGGTGGGGGCCGGCCTTCTGGTGCGGAGTCTTCGCGAGCTGCAGCGGGTCGATCCCGGCTTCGTGTCTGACAACGTCCTCACCATGACGCTCGACTTGAACTGGTCGCGATACACCACCAATGCGCTGGTGCTCGACTTTCACCGGCGGCTCCAGGCGCGCCTGGCCGACCAGGCGGGCATCGTCTCCTCCGCCTCCTCGCTCAGCTTTCCCCTGAGCGGAGTCCGCCCCTTCGGCTTCCAGTTTCAGATCGAGGGGCGCCCCGCCGACAAGGACGGCTCGGTGCCGCTCGCCGATTTCCGGAGCGTGAGCCCGGGGTACTTCCCGACCCTCGGGATTCCGCTCATCTCCGGACGGAGCTTCACCGAGGACGATGCCCCCGGCTCGCCCGAGGTGGTGCTGATCAACCAGTCGCTCGCGCGGAAGTACTGGGGCACGGACAATCCGCTCGGGCACCGGATCACGACCGACAGCGGGAAGACCTGGAACACGATCGTCGGTGTCGTGGGCGACGTGCGGCAATACAGCCTCGATGCAGGGCCTGCCGACGAGATGTACGCCCCGTTCGCCCAATCGCCGGTTCGGCAGGGTGTATTCCTGGTGCGGACCACCGCCGATCCCATCGCCGTCGGCAAGCGCGTGGCCGACGCGGTGCACGCCCTTGATCCCGGGCAGCCGGTGGCCAAGCTTCGCACGCTGGAGCAGCTGCGCAGCGACTCCCTGGCCTCGCCGAGGCTGACCGCGCTGTTGCTGACCCTCTTTTCACTGTTGGCGCTAGTCATCACCTGCGCTGGCCTGGCCGGCGTGATCGCGTTCTCGGTGAGTCAGCGGTCGCAGGAGATCGGGGTGCGGATGGCGCTGGGCGCGGCCCGAGGCGAGGTGCTCGGGATGGTGGTGCTGGAGGGAATGCGGCTCGTGGCAGGCGGCCTGGTGCTCGGTGTGGTGGGCGCGCTTCTCCTCACCAGGCTCATGACCGCTCACCTCTTCAATGTCGAGGCGACCGATCCGGTCACTTTTGTCCTCACGACCATGGTGCTCGTGGCGGTGGCGGTGGCGGCCTGCCTGATCCCTGCACGAAGAGCCGCATCCGTCGATCCGATCGTTGCGCTCAGGAGCACCTGAGCGCCCTCACCCAGGCAAGCCGTTCAGGGGAGCTCCCAGGCTCAGCGAACCCGGGAGCGCAAGGAGCGGAGAACCTCGGCCGGAGCTTCACCCTGCAGGCCGACGGTGATGTCTCCGAGGCTCCACGCGCCGCTGCTCGCAGGAACGGGAGCCTGGGCGGCGCGCCGCTGCTGGTCGAGGAGGATCATTCGTCCCTGTGGGTCCTGATACACGACGCGTACGACGGGACGGGTCGTGTCGGCACCCGCAGCCACGCGCCCCGGCGCGAGCCCCATGAACACGGGGCTCATTCCCTCGATAACGTGAACCGGGCCTCCGAGCTGGCGACTGGCCTCGTCGAGGCCGATGCGGAGATACACCTGCGAGCGCTGCTCGAGGGTGGGAGGCGGAGGCGGAGCGGCAACAGCGGGCGCGGCCGTGGTTGCCTTCCGTTCGAGCTCTGCGCGGTCGAGCGCCGCCGTCGCCGCGGCGGCGCGGTTTACCCGGCGCTCGCGATCGAGCTGGTTGAGGGCCTGGGCCGCCTGCAGGCGGATCGCGTCCTGCTCGGCGGCCTTGGTTGCCGCTTCCTCGTGCTGGTCGGCGGTGTCGTCGGCCGATCCGGACCTGGCCGACCGAGCGACGGGAGCGATATCGGTTCTCACCGCGCCGCTGGCGGTGCTCGCGAGGTCGCGCGCCCGAGGTTTTTCCTGCGGCTGTTTCGCCGGCGGTGCCGGCTTGGCCGCCGCGGGTGCCGCCTTGGAGGATGGAGCCGGGGCGTCGTCGCCGGTCAGCTCCTTCGACTCGGCGTCGAGCTTGTCGGATTCACTCGCCAACGGCGCCGACGGAAGCGAAAGCGAGTCGTTCAGCATGGTCGGGCGGGGCGCCGTGGCCGCCATGTTGGCCAGCGGGTTCTTCCCGATGCCGCTTGCCATATAGCCGGCGGTGACCGCCACCGCGATCGTTGCCGCCAGGCCGAGCCTGCGCGGCCACCGGCGCATGATCGGCGCCGACTCGGGGTTGTCGGGAATGAGCAGCACCGGGGACGGGTCTTCCCACGGCCGGTGCTCTTCCGGTTGCGGCCGGGAGGGCGGCACCGGTGGGGGGGGTGGGGGAGCACCGGGTGAGACGGCAGCAGCGGCAGCGGGCCGAGCGCCCTCCGCGGTGCGTCTGAATTGTACGCTGGCCACGAGCCGGTCGGCCTCGCCGAGAAATTCACGCGCGTCGCGCAGGCGCGACCCGCACGCGGCGCAGCTGCCAAGATGAGCCTCGATTTCCATCAGCTCCGTACTGCCCAGCTCGCCATCGAGCAGCGCGTGCAGCGTTCCCTCATCAAGATGCGACATTCGTCCCCCGTTCCTGCGCCCGGTACGCCTCGACCAGTCTTCGCCGGGCCCTCGCGAGCGTCGTGCCGATCGCGCCCTTGGCGAGGCCAAGGGTCGCCGCGATTTCTTCGTAATCGAATCCTTCGGCCTTGAGCAGCAACGCCTCGCGATCGCGATCGTTGAGCGTTGCCAGGGCTGCCCGCACCCGGGCCGAATCCTCGTTTCTTTCGAACTCCACGTCGGGTCCCGGAGAGGGCCGGTCGCTCTCGGAGCGGAGCAACTCGAGCCTGCGTCCGCGCGTGACGCTCCGGCGGCCGTCTTCGCGAACCAGGTTGAGTGCGACGGCGAAAAGCCAGGGGCGCGGATTGTTCGGCGGAGCGGAAACCGCCCTGGCGAAGGTCTCCTGAGCCAGATCTTCGGCGCGGTCACGATCACCGGTCCGGCGATAGAGCATCCGGACCAGTGGCTGATAGTATTGCTCGAAAAGCTGGGCGAGATCGGCCGTCATGATCCCCTGCAAAAGTGTCCCGGCTCGGGCAAACGAGGCCTCAGTTGTCCCCTGGCTCTCCGCGCCTCCGTTCCGCCGCGTGGTCCTGCGATTGCCCTGGCCCTTCGCAGCCAACTGTAAGGCAGGCGCGAGGTTCCGGCAACGGCCGCAGAGAAGATCGTGAGCGTGGCGGAGTGAGGCGGTGACGAACGACCCATTCCTCGAAGATGCTCCAGCCGGGAGACCTTGCACGGGGCGTGCCAGCCGGCCCATCGAGTGCTACCGTTAAGCTCTTGATGCTGTTTGTCTTGAGAATTTGACGTGCGACTTGCTCGCGCTGCCGGCGTGGCGGGAGAATCGGGGTGCTGGTAACTTTCCTGCAGACTCTGACCGCCGGCGAGGAGCTCCCCGATGCCCACCGAAACGCTGGCCGCGACGGCCGCACCGATCGATACCTTCCCGATCAACGGGACCGACTTCATCGAGTTCTACGTAGGGAACGCCAAACAGGCGAGCCAGTACTACCGCTCCGCCTTCGGCTTCGAGCTCGCGGCATACCGGGGACCCGAGACGGGAACCCGCGACCGCGCCAGCTATCTCCTCCAGCAGAACAAGGTTCGCTTCGTGCTCACCACGCCGCTCACTCCCGACCATCCCATCGCCGCCCACATCCAGCGCCACGGCGACGGCGTGCGCGACATCGCGCTCTGGGTGGACGATGCCCGTGAGGCATTCACCCGCGCCGTGGAGCGGGGCGCGCGCCCGGCCCAGGAGCCGACGGTGCTCCGGGACGAGGGTGGCGAGGTAGTCATCGCGGCCATCGAGACGTACGGTGACACGATCCACAGTCTGGTGGAACGCCGGAACTACCGCGGCGATTTCCTTCCGGGTTTCCGGCCGACAAGCAGCCCATTCAAGCCTGAGCCGGTCGGCCTGCTGCACGTCGATCACTGCGTCGGCAACGTCGAGCTGGGGGCGATGAACCGCTGGGTGAGCTTTTATCAGACAGTGATGGGATTCCGAAATCTGATCTCGTTCGACGACAAGGATATCTCCACCGAATACTCCTCCCTGATGTCGAAAGTCGTCGCGAGCGGCAACGACCGGATCAAGTTCCCCATCAACGAGCCTGCCAAGGGGCGGAAGAAGTCACAGATCGACGAGTATCTGGAGTTCTATCGCGGGCCCGGCGTGCAGCATCTGGCCATCGCAACGAACGACATCGTCCGCACCGTCACCGGCCTCCGCAACCGGGGCGTGGAATTCCTCCAGGTGCCCACCACCTACTACGACACGCTCATCGAGCGCGTGGGCAAGATTGACGAGGACGTGGGACCGCTCAAGGAGCTGGGCATTCTCGTCGACCGGGACGACGAGGGCTACCTGCTGCAGATTTTCACCAAGCCGGTGCAGGACCGCCCGACGCTTTTCTACGAAATTATCCAGCGGAAGGGTGCGCGGAGCTTCGGGAAGGGCAACTTCAAGGCCCTCTTCGAGGCGATCGAGCGGGAGCAGGCGTTGCGGGGAAATCTGTAAGGAGACACCAATGCCTATCTACCATTCCATGGGCCGAATCCCCCGCAAGCGTCACATCGCTTTCCGAAAGCCGGATGGCGGGCTCTACGCGGAAGAGCTGATGGGGCACGAGGGGTTCACCGGAACCTCGTCGCTGCTCTATCACACCCATCCACCAACGACGGTCAAGTCGGTGCGCCGGCTGCGTGAGATGAAATACGAGGCCGATCCCGACCAGACGCTTCGCCACCGCCACTTCCGCACCTCGCGGGTGAAGAAGGGTGGAAGTCCGACGCTCGATCGCGTGCCGCTGCTGTTCAATCAGGACATTGCAATGCTGTACGTGGAGCCGGACGAGAACGACGCCCACTTCTACCGCAACGCGCAGGCCGACGAGCTGGTCTACGTGAGCAAGGGCAGCGGAACGCTGGAGACGGTGTTCGGCGACTTGCCGTACGGTCCGGGCGATTACCTGGTGATCCATCGCGGCATCCTCCATCGCTGGCGGCTCGACCTCTCCGGGGAGCAGACCAAGCTCCTCATCATGGAGAGCCGCGGGCACGTGCGGTGGCCCAAGCGCTATCGCAACGAGTTCGGCCAGCTCATCGAGGGGGCGCCTTACAGCGAGCGCGACATCCGCCGCCCGGCGGCGCTTCGCACCCACGACGAGGTGGGCGACTTCCCGATCCTGGTCAAGCAGTATGACGGCCTGAACGAGATCGTGCTCGACCATCACCCGCTCGACGTGGTCGGCTGGGATGGATATTTCTATCCCTGGGCGTTCAGCATTCACGACTTCGAGCCGATCGTCGGCCGGGTGCACCAGCCTCCGCCGGTGCATCAGACTTTTCAGGGCGACGGATTCGTGGTCTGCAGCTTCTGTCCCCGGCCATACGATTTCCATCCCGATGCGGTCCCGGCGCCGTACAACCACAGCAACGTGGACTCCGACGAAGTGCTCTACTACGCCTCGAGCGAGTTCATGAGCCGGAAGGGAATCGAATTCGGGAGCATCACTCACCATCCGGACGGGATTCCGCACGGGCCGCATCCGGGCCGCGCGGAGGCAAGCATCGGCGCCAAGTACACCGACGAGCTGGCGGTGATGATGGACAGCTTCCGGCCGCTCAAGGTGGCCAAGGCGGCGCTGCCGATCGAGGACCCGGACTACCACAAGTCGTGGCTCGACGCGCAGCACGCGCAGTTCAATCCGCCTACCAGCTGATGGATGAGCCGCTCTGGACGCCGGGTCCCGAGCGCATTGGTGGCGCGAATCTCACGGCGTTCATCGAGCGGGTACGGGGCAAGCATCCCCACGTAACCGATTTTCCCTCCCTCTACGACTGGTCCATCTCCCACCC
>JBOHSC010000013.1:0-4910 GCA_050733115.1 Gemmatimonadales bacterium | reverse complement strand
CGCCAGGAGCATGGCCCGGGAGGAGCTCTCGCGCTCCCGGTTTGCCAGCGCTTCCCGCATGCGATTGTAGCGCCGGGCCAGCTCCCGAAATTCTGGAGGGCCGATCTCCGGAGCCGTCGGCGCGTTCTCGGCGCCCCCGTGCGCGCCGGCCATGGCGCCGCCGAGGGCGCCGAGCGGCTTGCCCACCCAGCGGGCGGTGATCACGGCGACGCCGAGCGAAAGGAGGAGCGCGGAGAGGAGGGCGAGGAGGTACGCCCTCCTTCGCTCCAGCTTCGCCCAATCCTGGAGCCGCTGGGTGGATACTCTCACGTCGAGCACGCCGAAGGCGTGCGGGATCCCGAGCGGAAGCACCACCTGCCAGCCGGGCTCGCTGCCGGAGAGGAGCTGCACCTCGGCGGCGCGGCGGGCCAGGGCCCTGTACGCCTCCGGACCGGGCTCCGAGGAATCGCTGGTTCCACTCGCGGCGGCGAGCTTGAGTCGGCCGCTCTGCAGGACGTATACGGCGGCGCGCGACTCGTTGATCCGGTGGCGGGACCACCCCTCGAGTCCCTGCGCTAGGCCCGCCGGATTGCCGGTGGGGGCGAATCGGACGAGAAGTGAGGCCAGGGTGTTGGCGAGCGCCACCGACTCGAGGCGGAAGTCCTCCAGCCGGGTTCGAGCGGACCAGGAGAGCGCGATCTCGGTGGCGCCGAGTACGAGCAGCACGGCCATGACCGCCGTCAGGAAGGCCAGACGGCGGGCGAGGCCCAGCGGAGGTTTCGGGGTCGGTGAGTCGGTCATCATCCTTCTCGGGACGCTCTCAGGGCAGCGCCATGCCGGTGCTGAAGGAAGTAAGATACAGCCCGGCTGGGGCAAGAACGCGGCCACTCCTTTCTTCCACCGCTCCCTTCGGGCTGGCTGCTCTTGTTCTTACGGTTGCCACAGTAAATTCCGCCCTTCTGGTTGCGGCCGGCGCGCTCGCCGGCATCCTCCTCCCATGACTCCGGCCTCCGCGGGGCATCACGTGCTCGTGCCGAAGCTGTTCACCACCCTCCAGAACTACAACCGCGAGCAGTTCGTCGCGGACGTGACCGCCGGTATCGTGGTGGGCGTCGTGGCGCTCCCCCTCGCGATCGCCTTCGCCATCGCCAGCGGGGTCACTCCCGACCGGGGACTCTACACCGCCGTCATCGCCGGATTCCTGATCTCGGTGCTCGGCGGGTCGCGGGTCCAGATCGGCGGCCCCACCGGCGCGTTCGTAGTCATCGTGTACGGCATCGTCCAGCGATACGGCATCGACGGCCTTCTGGTGGCGACGTTCATGGGCGGCGTGATTCTGGTCGGGTTCGGGCTCGCCCGGTTCGGCGGGGCAATCAAATTCATTCCCTTTCCCGTCGTCACCGGTTTCACCAGCGGCATCGCGCTCATCATCTTCTCCACCCAGATCAAGGATCTGCTGGGGCTGCGGATGGGGACGGTGCCGTCCGACTTCCTCGGCAAGTGGTCGGAGTACGCCCGCCACATCGCGACCGCCGATCCGGCGACGCTGGTCGTCGCCGCGCTCACGCTGGCCATCATCATCCTCTGGCCCCGCCTCAACCTTCGACTGCCCGGTCCGTTCGTGGCGCTCGTGGGGACGACCCTCCTCGTGCACCTGCTGCATCTCCGGGTGGACACGATCGGGGGCCGCTTCGGCATCATCGACGCCAGCTTCCCCCGGCCCTCGCTTCCGCACGTCACCCTCGCAACCGCGACCGCGCTCGTGGCGCCGGCCTTTACCATCGCGCTGCTGGCAGGAATCGAATCGTTGCTCTCCGCCGTCGTGGCCGATGGCATGATCGGCGGAAAGCATCGTTCGAACATGGAGCTGGTCGCGCTGGGCGTCGCGAACATCGTCTCGCCGATATTCGGCGGGATGCCGGCCACCGGGGCCATCGCGCGAACGGCGACAAACGTCCGAAACGGCGGCCGCACGCCCGTGGCCGGGATTGTTCATGCCCTGACCCTGCTGCTCATCACACTCTTCTTCGGGCGATGGGCCGCACTGATCCCGATGGCGACTCTCGCGGGTATCCTCGTGCTCGTCTCCTACCACATGAGCGAATGGCGCACCTTCCGCGCCGAGTTCCGGGCCCCGAAGAGCGATCTGCTCGTCCTGCTCACGACGTTCCTGCTGACGGTCCTGGTGGACCTGACGATTGCGGTCGAGGTGGGGATGGTGCTCGCCGCATTCCTGTTCATGCGACGGATGTCCGAAGTCACGAACGTCACGGCCATCACCCGTGAGTTTCGCGACGATACGGACAATGGCGAGTCGGACGGGCTCCGTCGGGATGAGCTTCCGGCCGGAGTGGAAGTCTACGAAGTGAACGGGCCCTTCTTCTTCGGCGCGGCGGAACGGTTCAAGGAGACGATCACCGAGCTTCGCGGTGCTCCGAAGGTGCTCATCATCGTCATGAGACACGTCCCGGCGATCGACTCCACTGGTCTCGCGGCGCTCAGGGATGTGGTCGGCCGCTTTCGCCGAAGCGGGTCCCGCGTGATCCTCGCGGGAGTGCACGCCCAGCCAATGGCGGCGCTCCAGCGCTCGGCGCTCGGCGAGGAGATACCGGCGGAAGATCTGGTGGGCAGCATTGAGGAAGCAGTGGCGCTCGCTCGCACCCATATGGGGGCACCCGCCGCGTGAGTCTGGAGCAACTGCTCATCGAGCACGGCGCCGCAGCGGTGGTGCTGGGCGCAATGTTCGAGGGCGACCTCACCCTCATCCTCTCGGGTGTCGTCGCCCACCTCGGCATCTTCACCTTTCCGGTGGCCGTCGCTGCCGGGGCCGCCGGCAGCTTTCTCGGAGACTGCGGCTGGTACTGGCTCGGCCGGTTCAGAGGGCCGAGGTTTCGATCCGGCCGGCTCTACCGGCGCGTAGGCCCTCGCATCGAGCACCTGGCCGGCAGGTTCGGCGTCTGGGAGCTCCTTCTTGCCCGCTTTGTCTACGGCACCAAGAATGCCAGCATGGTCTTCTGGGGCCTTCATGGGCTCCCCTTCGGCCGCTTTGCCTTCGTCGATGCCCTGGGCTGTCTGGCAGGCACGACGGTATTTGCCGGACTCGGCTATCTGGTCAGCGACAGCGCCCAGGCACTGCTGGGGAAGGTCCGCCGATTCGAGCTCTGGCTCCTTGGCGCCGTCGTGGCCGGGGTCGTGATCGTCTACCTGATCCACCGCATGACCAAGCGCGAGCTGCACCTCGGTGATCTCGAAGACGGCGGCGCATGATTGCGGCGATCGACCGTCGCTTGCCTCCGCCCCGGCCCAAGGCGACCTTTCAGCCATGGATCCCGACCTCCTCCTCGAGGAGCTGCTGGCCGGAAAGACGGCGGCGCTGGCCCGAGCGATTTCGGTGGTCGAGAATGCGCGTCCCGGATTCGAGCAGCTCCTCGCCACGGTGCATCGCTCGGTGGGCCGCGCACGCCGGATCGGGCTCACCGGCCCGCCCGGCGCCGGAAAGTCCACGCTGGTCGAGCGACTCGTCGCCACCTACCGCACGGCCGGGCTGCGGGTGGCGGTCGTGGCGGTGGACCCCACCAGCCCTTTCACCGGCGGCGCGCTCCTCGGCGACCGCATCCGCATGGAATCCATCGCCCTCGACCAAGGGGTCTACATCCGCTCGATGGGGAGTCGCGGCTCGCTGGGCGGTCTCGGGACCTCCACCCGTGAGGTGTGCGATCTTCTCGATGCCGCGGGCTTCGACCGGATTCTGGTCGAGACCGTCGGGGTGGGACAGTCGGAGCTCGACGTCGCTCGAATCGCCGATACCACCGTTCTCATACTGGTTCCCGAATCGGGCGACGGCATCCAGACGCTCAAGTCCGGAGTGATGGAAGTGGCCGATGTCTTCGTCATCAACAAGGCCGACCGCCCGGGCGCCGAGAAGCTCCGGCAGAACATCGAGATCACGCTGGGCATCCGGAAGGGCAATGCGTTCCGCCATGTACCGGCTCATCACGGTGCGCGAGTGGACAAACGGGCGGGCGGAGCAATGGCCTCAAAGGGTGAGTGGGACCACCCCGTCGTTCTCACCAGCGCCGCCCGGGGCGAGGGGATCGCCGAGCTGGCCGGAGCGCTCGACCGTCAGTTCGAATGGCTGGTCTCGACTGGCGAGCTGGCGGAGCGCCGGCGCCGGCGACTCCTCGATCGCACGCGCGAAGTCGTCGATCGAGCGGCGCGCCGGTGGCTCTGGGCCGAGACCGGCGCCGAGCGACTCGTGGCCAGCCGTCTCGACGAGGTGGCGGATGGACGGGTGAGTCCCTATGAGGTAGCCGCCGAGGTGGTCGACGGTCTCAGGCACGGAGCGCGCACGTGACGCCCCAGCGCAACGAGGGAGACACCGGGGAGCTCGAACGCCTGCGGGCGGAGGTGGCGGCGTGGCGCGATCTGGCGGCGCGACTGCCGGTGCGCGAGGACGGGGAGTTTACTTCCGTGTCCGGACACGACGTGGAGCCGGTTTACACGCGCCTCGACCTGGGCGAAGGCACCGCCGCCGACCTCCCCGGCAAGTATCCCTACACGCGCGGCATCCACCCGACGATGTATCGGGGCCGCCTCTGGACGATGCGGCAATTCGCCGGTTTCGGAACGGCGGACGATACCAACGAGCGATACAAGTTTCTGCTCGAGCGCGGCCAAACCGGCCTCTCGGTCGCGTTCGATTTTCCCACGCTCATGGGGTACGACTCCGACCATCCGCGGTCGGAAGGCGAGGTCGGCAAGTGCGGGGTCGCAATCTCGAGCCTTGCCGACATGGAGACGCTGTTCGACGGCATTCCGCTCGACAAGGTCTCCACCTCGATGACGATCAACGGTCCGGCGGCCATGCTCTTCTGCTTCTATGTCGCCGCCGCGGAACGTCAGGGCATACCGATCGAGCAGCTTCAGGGAAC
>JBOHSC010000012.1:0-6275 GCA_050733115.1 Gemmatimonadales bacterium | reverse complement strand
AGCCCCATATCGATGCCCGTGCCTTCCCCATGGACAAGGCGGGAACCCCCTACATGGCGCCGCAGGTGCTCACGTCGGTCACTCACCGGATGAGCGTGATGATGGAGGAGAGCTTCGGTCCGGTGGTCGGCATCATGAAGGTGTCCGACGACCGCGAGGCGATCGGGCTGATGAACGATTCGCCTTACGGACTGACGGCCGCGATCTGGACCCAGGACGTCGACGCCGCCCAGACCATCGGCCAGGAGATCGAGACCGGCACGGTGTACATGAACCGCTGCGACTATCTCGATCCGGCGCTTACCTGGACCGGGGTCAAGCACACCGGCCGCGGCGCCACGCTGTCGAGGGTCGGATACGAGGCGTTGACCAGACCCAAGAGCTACCACCTGAGAACGAAGACATGACCATTCCGAACCGCAACCTGAATTACCCGACCGCCATCAAGTTCGGCGCCGGCCGCATCAGGGAGCTCGCCGATCACTGCAGGGCGAACGGCATCACGCGGCCGCTCTTCGTCACCGATCCCGGCCTCGCGGCGATGCCGATGGTGAGGGACATCGTCGAGAGCGTGAAGCGGGCCGGGCTCGGCATCGGGGTCTTTTCCGACGTGCGGCCCAATCCTGTCGAGGCCAACGTCGTCGCCGGCGTGCAGGCCTACAAGGCCGGCAATCATGACGGCGTGGTGGCCTTCGGCGGCGGCTCGGGGCTCGACGTCGGGAAGATGGTCGCGCTGATGCACGGCCAGCATATGCCGGTGTTCGAGCTGGAGGACGTGGACGACTGGTGGACCAGGGCGGACGCCTCGAAGATCTCGCCGATCATCGCCGTCCCGACCACGGCGGGCACCGGCTCGGAAGTGGGTCGCGCCGGCGTCGTCACCCATCCGGTCACCCACGAGAAGAAGATCATCTTCCACCCGGCGATCATGCCCAGGGTGGCGATCCTCGATCCGGAGCTGACCGTCGGCCTGCCGGCGAAACTGACGGCGGCGACCGGGATGGATGCGCTGGCCCACTGCCTCGAGGCCTATTGCGCGCCCTTCTATCATCCGCTGTCGGCCGGCGTGGCGCTCGAGGGCATGCGGCTGATCAAAGACAACCTCGCACGGGCCGTGAAGAAGGGCACCGATCTCGATGCGCGCGGCAACATGCTGATGGCCTCGGCCATGGGCGCCACGGCTTTCCAGCGCGGGCTGGGCGCCATCCATGCGCTGTCGCACCCCTTAGGCGGGCTGTACGACGCGCATCACGGCACGCTGAACGGCATCATCATGCCCTATGTGGTGAAGGCGAACCGGCGGAAGATCGAGAAGGACATCGAGCGTGCCGCGGCCTACCTCGGCATCAAGGGCGGGTTCAACGGGTTTCTCAAGTGGATGCTGGCGCTGCGGAAGGAGATCGGGATCCCCCACACCCTCGCCGAGATCGGCATCGACACCACGCGTCTCGATGAGGTGGCGGCGATGGCCATCAAGGACCCCTCGGCGGGCGGCAATCCCATCGCCTTCACCGAGAAGCAGTACAAGTCGCTGGCGAAGAAATGCGTGATTGGCGACCTCTGAGCTAGGTGCGCGGCGGTTTTCCCGGACCTGCGGGCTCCCTCAAAGTTGGCCACCAAGCCAACGTGGCAGGAGCCTTCTTACCATCAGTACTCGAGTGCCGGCCGATGTCGAGGTCCGCGTCGATTACCCAGCTACTTCCCCAGACCTCGCACAAATTCTCAAAGCAAAAGACCTCACTGACATGGGACGACACAACGGACCTTGCAGTCGAAATACTACCTAGGCGGCGAGAAAACTTCTTGCGTTCGGTACCGACTGTGACCGACGATGAGGTTGCCCTCGAGGCAGTTCGGCACCTGCATGAGGCTTGGCTTGCGGCCGAGCTGAGGGGCGACGTTGCGGGGCTGCTGGCGCTGTGCACCCCCGATGTGCGGTGGCTCACGCCGGACTCCGGGATGCTCTTGGGCCGAGAAGCTGGCCGGCGCGTGCTGACGGATACGCAAGCGGAGCTCGACAGCATCGTGGCCACCGACCTTCACGTCGAGATTCGCGGGGACTTGGGGTACAAGACGAGCCGATACGAAACGCGCTATCGGCTATCGGCCCAGGGAGAGTTGCACGTCTCACGGGGCACGCATCTTTGGATCCTTCGGCGTGAGGGAGCGGACTGGCGCGTGGCGCTGGTGACCTGGCAGGTGGAAAGGTAGGTCCGCGCGGCTGAACAGCCCAAGACATGGGTGACAGTTAAGTCGCAGGACATAGGTGACAGGTAGTTAGTATGGCCGGCGGTAGTGCCGGCCCGGCGCATCCTCGATGAGGCGGGTGCGCTCGTGGAATCGGCCGAGGCGGAGGGGGCCGAAGTAGACATCCCGCTCGCCGTCGTCGATCTCGACGAGCCCGACGTGCTCCCCGCCCAGCGTCTGGCTGACGTTGACCCACTGCTTGTGCCAGCGGATCCCCCCGTTGCGACTGACGCGCACTAGCTGAAATAGCTATATTGATTAATACAGTCAAATTAGCTAGTTTGCGGTAAGACAAGCAACGGATACCGGGACATCAAAAAGCGACGGAGAACAGCCCCGCTCTTCCAGGGAGAGAAACGCCGATGCGCCGCACCAACGCTGTCGACCCGAAGACGATGGAAAGTGCCGGCGCCGCCGCGGTTCGGAGCCGTGGGGGTACGCCGCTCGCCGCCTTTCGCAACCGCCGCGGCGAGCAGGTCGAGCCCTCCCTGCTCAGCGCGACCGCCGCAAAGAACGAATTCGGCAGGGTCATGGAGACGGTCCTGCAGGGGGGAGTCGTCGTCGTCACGAAACACGATGCGCCGAAGGCGGTGATCATGTCCGTCGAGGAATTCAACGCACTATCGGCCGGCGCCGCGCGCGAGCTGAACACTCTTGCGTCCGAGTTCGATGCGCTGCTTGATCGCATGCAGACGCCCAAGGTGCGCGCCGGAATGAAGGCGGCGTTCGACGCATCAGCCGAGGAGCTGGGGAAGGCTGCCGTGAAGGCCGCGCGCAAGCGTGCCTGATGTACCTCAGCCCCCGCGCATCTACGTTCTCGCTGGAACCAATGGAGCCGGAAAGAGCAGCGTGGCTGGCGCGATGTTCGAGCAGGCGGGCAGCAGCTACTTCAATCCGGACGAGGCCGCCCGCCGGATCATGGCCGCCCACCACGGCCTCTCCCTGGACCAAGCCAACAGCGAAGCCTGGCACCAGGGAAAGCTTCTGCTGGAACGAGCCATCGCGGAGCGCTTGGACTTCGTCTTCGAGACGACGCTCGGTGCGAACACCATCCCCGCATTGCTTCAGAAAGCGATCGAGTCGGACATCGAGGTGCGAATCTGGTACGTAGGGCTCAACAGCCCCGAGCTCCACATCACCCGAGTGCGCGCCCGGGTTGCCAGGGGTGGGCACGACATTCCCGAAACCAAGATCCGCGAGCGCTACGACTCGAGCCGGCTCAACCTAGTCCGACTGCTGCCGGGGCTGACCGAGCTTCTGGTGTACGACAACAGCAGGGAAGGCGACCCGCACGCGGGCATCACCCCGGCGCCGCAGTTGATTCTACACCTCGAGCGGGTCCGCGTCATGCGGGTATGCGAACTGGCGCTGGTTCCCGAGTGGGCCAAGCCGATTCTGGCGGCGGCGCTGCGGCGAACGTGATCCCCTCGTTCTTGCTGACGGGTGGGTGAATATGGTAGAGGAAGGTGTCTACTTGATGAAGTCCACCCACCCCCCCTCGTTGGTGACGATGGCGGTGCCGCTAGTCGAGCTGAAAGCCCTACATCGCCGCCACCACCTTCCACCTCACCTTCCTAAAGTCCACCCTCCCCCTCGCATCGAACCTGATCCCCTCCTTCTCCAGCAACTGCCGCTGCGTCAGCTCCTCCCCCGGCATCCGCCGCCGGCTCACCATCCCCGCGGCATTGATGACCCGTTGCCACGGGACGCTGCTGCCGGCGGGCAGCGCGGCCATCGCGTACCCGACCTGCCGCGCGTGACCGGGAAAGCCCGCCAGCTCGGCGATCTGCCCGTACGTGGCGACGCGGCCCCGGGGAATGCGGCGGACGACGGCGTAGATCTTCTCGCGCAACATGGACCGAAGGTAACGAGCGAAGCACGGCCGGAAAGAGCGCCGTGCTTCGGGGGTGGGTGGACAACTGCGAGGAAGAGCGCGGTTAGGGCTCCAGCGGGAACGCGGCGATCGCCAGGGTCTCGCTCTCGCCGGCATCGAGCTGGACAGCGTTGAAGTACAGGTAATCGAGACCCACTTCCGACGGCGTGACCCTGAAGTCGTAGCAACCCGGCTCGAGATCCCACGACTGCTGCTCGCCGCCCCACAGGATGCTGCTGCCGAGCATGTCGCCGCTCCACGTGGTGGTACCGCAGGCGCGGCGGCGGAAGAACAGCGCGCTGCCGGTCTGCGCGTTGTTGACCAGAGTCAACGTTCCCACCGTCGGGGTGCCGCCGGGGCCGGGCTCGGGAGTCGGGCCGGTGGAGTCGCTGCCGCCGCAGGCGGCGGCGACCGCGGTCAGCAGGGTGGCAGCGAGCAGATGGAGCGTGCGCCGGCGAGTGGTCTGGTTCGCGAACATTGGTCTGTCCTCCGGGACTGCGGGTTGAGGGTCGATACTGCCGTGAGAGATTGCGTTCAGTTGTTGCCGCTCGCGCCGGATCGCGTCGCGAGCCGTGGGAGAAACCGCACCATGGCCGTGCCGGCGAGCGTGGGGAGGCGGAAATGGATCCGCTGCTCGATCGGGGTGTCACGATGAACACCGTTGCTCACCAAGCCGGTTACCCGCATGTCGCCACTCTTCCAGCTCATGCTCCCGCTCAGCTCGGCGCAGAACGAGTTCCGGTAGTCGTCGGCCGAGAAGAAGAGCCAGGCGTTCACCGGCCACAGCGGCATCCGGCTGTCGCCGGGAGCTCCTGCGTACTCCATTCTGATCGTCACCCGCCCCGGCACCGGACCGCCGACCACGCCGTGCCAGATCTGATCGACGCCTTCCGCCCCGATGCCGCCGTAGCTCACGTCGAAGACCAGAGTGTCGGGGAGAGCCGCGTCCGCCGGAGAGATTGACGAGGAAGCCGTGGAGTGCACTCCGCCGCCCCGGATCGCCGCCGTTCCCGATGCGGCCCCGAGGATCACGACCAGGATTGAGGCGCGGCGTGCGGCGGAGCGGTGGTCAGACACTGGAGTCTCCTTGCCATCGGGTCTCACGGCGACGTGGGCACCGCGTTCTGATGGCTGAGAGTCTACGAGAGCCGGCTCACCGGGATCTCAACTGGATCTCAAGCGGGGGAAACGGAGAAACGGGGAACGGAGAATGGAGAACGCGGGGCCTGACTATCCCTCCATCAGCCTCCGGAATCGGGGATTCGATCGCAGCGGGTCCCATATCGGATCGACGCGCAGCTCGGCGGGCGAGATCCAGCAGGGAACCTTGAGCAACGGCTCGAGGACGTCCACCGCGCGATCGAGCCGGCCCGCATACATGTAGACGAGGGCGAGGTTGGTATGGAAGAAGGGACCCGACACGGCATCCTGCGAGAGCGGCATCTCTCTCACGGCCTTCTCGGCGGCACGGATCGCATCGGCATGGCGATCCATCTGCGAATACGCGAGCGCCAGCACGGTGAGCATTCTGGGCTCGTGGGGGCCACCTACCAGCCGCGACTCGAGGATGACGCGGGCGGAATCGCCGTGAGCGATCCGTGCGGCATGGTCGCCACGGAAGCGCGCCGCCTCGGCCTTGAGCGTGTGATAGCGGGGGCTGTCGCCGGTGAATGCGGCGAGCGTGAGCCCCGCGATCATCGGCGCAAAGGTGCTGTCGGCGGTGATGAGCGACGCCGAGATCCGGTCGCCGGCGCTCATCGACGCCGCGAAGCGGTTGACGTCGAGCCGGTTGATGGCCTGGCCGAGGACGGCGCGGGCGCGATCGATGTCGCCGCGCCAAGTCATGTACATCCACGCCTTGTAGACGTAGGGATTGGGCCAGTCGGGGGAGAGAACGATGGCGCGGTCGAGGTAATGCTCCGCCTCGGGAAACATTCGCATCATGAAATAGTTGTCGCCCACCTCGAACGTCCGCACCCCCGAGCGCGGATCGTAGCGCAGCCCCTCGACGAAGTGGGTGGTGGACTGCTCCCACCGGCCCTGTCTCCGCTCGACGTAGCCGATCGCCTGCAGCAGCTCGGCGTTGCTCGGCTGCTGCCGGAGCGCGTTCTCGAACTCTCGGAGCGCTTCCTCATAGTCGAGCTCGCCCCAGTAG
>JBOHSC010000011.1:0-3559 GCA_050733115.1 Gemmatimonadales bacterium | reverse complement strand
GGGCGCGGTTGATCTCGTCGGCCAGGACGATGTTGGCGAAGATCGGGCCGTGGACGAAGCGGAACTGGCGGTGGCCGGTGGCCGAGTCCTCCTCGAGGAGCTCGGTGCCGGTGATGTCGCTCGGCACCAGGTCGGGGGTGAACTGCACCCGCCGGAAGTCGAGCCGCATCGCCTCGGCAACCGACCGGATCATGAGCGTCTTGGCGAGACCGGGGACGCCGACGAGGAGGGCGTGGCCGCCGGCGAGGACGGCGAGCAGGATCTCCTCGAGCGCCGTCTCCTGGCCGACGATCCGGCGGGCGACTTCCCGGCGAAGCGCGGCGGCCCCCGCCAGGAGCCGCTCGCGCTCATTGCGGGTCGCGGGGGAGACCATGTGCAGGGAAGATGCTGCTGCCGTACGGTGGGACTGCATTAAGGATTGCCTCCATCAAAGCTGGAAGAGCGGCGGCAGGTTGCGGAACAGCAGGTCAACCGAGGGCGGCATTATATGCAGCACAATTTAAGGAAGGTCGGTGTTTCTTCGGGCGTGGCTGTTGCGCATCTCTTATGGGTAAGACGCTTCGGGGAAGGGATACCCCTATTGCGGTATGCTGTCTCAGGTTGGCCTTCGCGTCGGCGGGCAATCAGGGGTGGGTTACTCCAGTCACACCGCGTCAGGAAGGCGGGTGAAATCAAAGTACCGCAGCTTGAACACAGGGCTCAGGGGTCGGTCGCCACCAGCCGGCCGGGCTCCGAGTCTGCCGCGGATACATCCACAGACCAGCGGAGTCGCCACTGGCGAGCAGGGGGGAATCGCAACCGGCTGCATCCATTCAACACGCCTCAATGCGGGCGGACCGCTCGGGAGGGGCGGACGCTCGCCGGCTCAGAGACTCGCGATCCAGGCCCGCCAGGTGGCGGAGCAGCAGATCGATATGCATCACACACTCCCACGCGCTGGGCGCGGAAAAACCCTAGGTCAGAGGCGCGGACCCAGCACGAGACGCAGCAGGTGTTTGGCGCGGGCGAGGTTGCCTTCGACGGTTTTGAGGCTGATGCCGAGCACGTCGGCGATCTCGGTATTGCGAAGCTGGCGGCGGATGCGGAGGACCAAGGTATCGCGCGTGCGCGGCGGCAGGTCGCCGATCGCGCGCTCCACCCGGGTCGAACAGCTCGGATCGCTCGGTCGGCGCGCCGCCGCTCATCGAGTATTCGCTCATGGCCGTGTCGGCCCGGCCACTCGACGCGCGCTCCTGCCACCTGTTCTCGACCCGCTCGCGCCGAAGCCGGCTCACGGCCCGGTTGCGCACCGTCGCGGCCCGGGCCCGGAGGATCCGGAAGACGGTGGTATAGAGGTCGTCATAACACGCGCGAAAAATGGCCTCGAAAGCGGCGGCTTGGGCCGTACGCGTGGGTCTGTGGCTCATGGCGGTCGCGGTGACGGAGGGGCGACGGGTCACCTGCGCGTGCTCCCGGGGGTGGCGGCCGGGCTGGGCCGTGGGATACCTCCAATATCCCACGCTTGGGCGGAAGCGAAATCCTAGGTCGGGACTCGCCGGCCGGAAAGACGCGAAAAACCGGGATCAACCACGGCTCGGTTGACCCCCGGCAACCCTCGATACGGACTGAAACGCGTCCGTTAGACGCGATCCCACCTGCTAGTGGCGATTGCGCACCACGATGATGGCCCCGCCCGAAGCCTCCTGGCCCCAGCGCATGGCCGCCGCCCGCCCATCGAGGTACTGCAACTCGGCCACGTCCTGCACCGGCAAGCCTCGCAGTGCCTCCGCGCCCTCAGGCAGCCTCTCATTATCCCAGTATACCGCCACGGCTTGGCCACTGAGCTGGTCCCGGAACCAGTTGCGGTGCAGCCGGTCCACCACCTCGTACGCGGTGGCGCCGCCCGACGCCGCGATCTCTTCGGCGGTCACGCGGGCTGGATCGGCGCCGCCAGTCGCGCGCGCCCCCGACTGGTTACCGGCACACCCCGCCAACAGGACGAGGAGGAGGAACGCGGATGGACGCATGTGGGCCTCGACGGTCGAAGGAAGGCTCAGGGAGACAGGTGCGCCACGAATCGGGCAATGCTCTCGAAGTAGCGGGCGGAGTCGACCGCAAACGCGTCGTCGTGTCCGCCCTGCAGTTCGACGAACTCTTTCGGCGGCGGCGCCGCGTCGTACAAACGACGGCCGTGTGCGAGCGGAATCACGTTGTCCGCCACGGCGTGCAGGAAGAGTTTGGGTCCCGCGACACCACCAATCTTGTCGAGCGCTGCGTAGCGGCTGAACGGGAGCAGCCACAACGGCGCCCACGGGTAGATCTCTTGCGCACGATCGATCACGGAGGACAGCGCGCCTTCGACGATCAGGCCCGCCGCGGGAACGTGTGCCGCCAGATCGACCGCCACGGCCGAGCCGAGCGAATGCCCGAACAGAATGATGCGCTCTGGCGGAATGTTGCGCCGCTCGCGCAAATACCGATAGGCGGCCTCGGCGTCAGCGTACAATCCGCGTTCGCTTGGCGTGCCGCCGCTCTCACCGTAGCCGCGGTAATCAAACGTCAGGACGTTCAGCCCCAGACCGCGAAGCGCGGCGTACTGTCGCAGCCGGCCGGGAGAGGCAATGTTGCCCCCATTGCCATGGCAGACGACGATCCATCGCGCCGCCGCGGCCGCGGCTCCCGTCGGCTCCGCCGGCAGCGTCCAACCTACGAGTGTCACGCCATCCCGAGTGGTGAACTCGATCCGCTCGGCGGACCCGCCCAGCTCGGCGACCGGAACACCTAGGCCGCGCTCGGGAAAGTAGAGCGCCCGCGACTCCCACGACCGCGCCGCGACGTATGCCACCGCATACACGCCCGCCAGCGTGGCCAATCCCACGAGTCCCGCTCGTCGCCATCGCATGGCAGCCTCGTTAGACGGAGCAACCCACAGTCACTTCGCCGCGGCAGCGTGCTCCCACGGCCGCCGCACCAACGCGTCGGCCATGGCGGCGACAAACGCCTCGCCATCCGCGCTGTGCGCGTCCCTTAGTGCCGGGAACATGATGCCCCGCGAGTCGACAAACCACACGGCCCCCTGATAGCGCCCGAGATCGGGGGCCGGCTCGCGGGGCCTCCGCCGCCGGTCGGGATCGGGAACGCTCGTAAATGACGTCGTCCACACGCCAAGCTTCGCCGACAACCGTGCGGTCTCCAAGACCGCTTCGCGTATCAGTTCCGCCTCCCGATCGGGAGTCAGCGGCATGTAAGGACCTCGTCGGCCGCTAGTCTGGGCCCACAAGACTACCTCGAGCGAGTCGCCCAGGCGTGTCTTGAGCCGCCGGAGCACCGCGTTATTGCACAGGCCGCATCCGTACACGACCAGTGTCACCTGTCCCGGACGCGGCAAGACGGAGTCACCCGGATCGCGACCGAACCAGAAATCAGGTTGGAGGCGTGGCGCGGGCTTTCCCATTAGCGGAAGCGCATAGGCCAATCGAGAAGTTTCAAGAGCATCGGGACCGAGCAGCGCCGCCACCCGCCTTTTGATCTGCGCGAGCGCGGAGTCGGGACCATGAGCGCGGAGCGTCCACAGTAGATC
>JBOHSC010000010.1:0-6493 GCA_050733115.1 Gemmatimonadales bacterium | reverse complement strand
CTCGGCGCTTCCACTTATATAGAGAAGGGCTGGAGCCTGATCTCGCTGGGGGACTACGCGGGCGCCATCCAGTCGCTGGAGAAGGCGCTGACGCTTTCTCCAGGGGCGGTGCAGGCGCAATCGCTGCTGGGCTGGGCGCAGATGCTCCATGAGGACTACGACGACGCGCTGGGGACTTTTTCGAAGGTTCTGATGAAGGAACCGGCCAACGCTCTTGCGCGGATCAACGTGGGGTATATCTGTCTCAAGAAGCGCATCTTCGGCGAGGCGATCGAGCATCTCTCCAAGGCGATCCGCCTCGACAATGATCGCAAGGCCACGCTGTACGCGCATTACTACCTCGGGCTGGTCTACCTCGAGAGGGAGATGTACGAGGACGCGCAGACGTTCTTCCGGAAGACGCTCAAGCTCGGGCCCAACCTAATCGAGGCATATTTCGAGCTGGGCCGCGCCCTCTGGTTCTCCGGGCAGCGCGACGACGCGCTGCAGGTGTGGGGCGAGGGACACAAGGCGAACAAATTCAACCCGTGGGCCAAGCGCTGCAAGGAAATGCTGGACGTGGCCGCCGCCGGAGGTGAGGTTCCGCGCAGTCTGCTCTCGTAGCTTTTCTCGCCGCATCACTCTGGTGGTACCCCCCTCCCGATCAGCCGTCGGCGGAGCAGGTGGGGAGTGTGACCGCCGTTGCCTGGCCCGCGCAGATGTCCCTCGCCGTGGAGCTCGCCCGTGAGGCGGGCCGGCCAGCCGACTGGCCAGGGCTCGGGCGGTTCGAACCCGGTCCGATTCGCCTCATCGTGGTTCCCGACTCCCGCCGGCTCGACTCGCTGACCGGGGGACGCGCGCCCGCGTGGGGCGCGGCCATTGCCCTCCCCGACGCCCACACCATCCTCCTCCGCGCCGACGCCGGCGACCTCTCTCAGACCCTCCGTCACGAGCTGGCCCACCTGGCCCTCCATCGAAAGGTCTCCGTGCGCGTGCCGCTGTGGTTCGACGAGGGTTATGCCGGCTATGCGGCGGGCGAGTGGATGCGACTCGGCTCGCTCGAGCTCAACCTCACCCTGGTCCGCGGGGCGGTGCCCGATCTCCGGACACTTGACGGGGCGCTCCGCGGATCGTCCTCCACCGCGGACGCCGCCTACGGGCTGGCGGTGTCGGCGGTGAGCGAGTTGGCCAACCGGAACCCCACAAGGACTCTCGATCCGCTGATGGCCCGGCTGGTGGCTGGGAAGGATTTCGACCAGGCCGTGCTGGAGACGACCGGTCTGACACCGACCCGATTCGAGGAGGAGTGGCAGCGGGCGGTGCGCCGGCGGTACGGCCCGGTGACCTGGCTCATCGCCGGGGGCGGGTGGCTGATCCTGGCGGTCGTTGTCGTGGGACTGGTCCGGCTCAGGCGGCATCGCGACCGGGAACGCCGGGCGGCCCTCGATGAAGGGTGGGAGGTGATCACCGAAGATGCAGGGGGGCCTGAACTTGACCGAACCCGGGAACAGTGGTAGCCTCATGCCCTATGTCTGGACCTCGCCCGCCGGTCGCGTCGCGGCGCTTTCTGCTTGCCCGCCGGAATCTGGTGATTCTCGCCGCAGCCGTACTCGTCCTCGTCGCCGGGTACGTCATCCTGTCGGCGGGCCACGCCAGCGCTGCCGCGGCGCTGCTCGTGCTGGGATACTGCGTGCTGATTCCCGTCGGCATCGCTCTCTAGCGGCATCTCGACAGTCGCGGCACGGTCCCTGCGCTTGGCTGTCTCTGCCTTGTTTCGGGTCACGCGAGCTTCCGGGCGAATAGCTCAGCTGGTTCAGAGCGCCTGCCTTACACGCAGGATGTCGGGGGTTCGAATCCCTCTTCGCCCATTTGCAGCCGCGCGACTGTGCGCGGATCTGAGCGGCCCTGCGGGGCCAACCTTTTGTGGAGGTTTGGGAATGCTGCTTCTTCGTCTTGTCGCATGCGCCCTGTTCGGCGCGGGGGTGCTCACACCGGCGGCCGGCCAGGGTATTCCACGCGGCGCACGTGTGTCCACCGCGACCAACACGGCGCCGCGCTTCATGGTGGCCAACCCCTTCGCCTTTGCGCCCGCCGATTCCGCGGCCGCGGTGAAGATCGGCACCTCGATGCGCGAGGAGATGAAGGGAACGGTGGGGCGTGACTTTGTGGTAATCGAGCAGGCGCAGATGAACGACGCCCTCAAGCAGTACGGCTACCCGGTCGACGCCATTCTGAGTCCCGCTCTCGCAACAACCCTTGCCAAGAACATCCAGGCACGCTTCGTCGTCAACTCCACGATGGCCAAGGCCGAGGGCGGCCGGTACGCAGTCACCGCCCGCCTCTCCGGTGTCAACGACGATGCCGGCAATGTCGTGACGCTCAATCAGAACGCCGGCGAGACGCCCGATGCGTTCGGCAAGCGGCTGGTGGACGCGCTGGAACCCGCGGTAAAGTCGGTGGCCGACGCCAAGGCCTGCATCGACCAGAGGACCTCCAAGCCCGACAAGGCCGTGGAAGCCGCCAACAAGGCCATCAAGACCCTGCCGAACAACGGGCTGGCCGAGTACTGCCTGGCGCTGATCGCGGGCGACAAGAAGGCGCCGCGCGCGGAAGTCGTGAAGCACCTCGAGGCCTCGACCAGGGGCGACCCGCTCAGCCTTCCAGTGTGGACCGCGCTGGCCACCCAGTTTCAGCAGGCCAACGACACGGCCAACACCCTGCTGGCGTTCAAGCAGATGCTCCGCGTAGCGCCGACCAACCAGAAGCTCCGTGAGGAGCTGTTCAAGTACTTCCTCCAGTCGGGCCACCCCGAGACGGCGCTCGAAGTGGCCGACGAGGGGCTCAAGATCGACCCGTACAACGCCGATCTCTACGATCTGAAGAGCAACGCCTGCCTCTTCCTCAGCAACTTCAAATGTGCTGTAGACGCGCTCGAGACGATGTACGCCACCGACAGCACCAAGGCAGACACGCTCTTCTTCACCAAGATTTCCGCGGCGGCGGCCGAAGGGGAGCAACCCGACACCGTGCGGCTCCTCAAGTGGTCGCAGATCGGGGTCCGGAAGTATCCCGACAACCCGACGCTGCTCGGCTATCTCAACAGAGGGTATGCGCTCTCGGGTCAGGCCGACAGCGTGGTCTCGGTGACCAACCGGATCATCGCCAAGGACACCACCGCGGTCGTGCCGGCGCTCGCGGCAGCCAAGGTGCTGATCGACGGAACCAAGACCCCCGGGGCCGCCGACTCCACCGCCGTCGTCAGGCGGCCGAAGGAGGCGCGGCCGTTCCTCGAGTTTGCGCTCAAGTACGGCGACGCGCAGGCCAAGGAAAATGCCTCGGCGCTGTTCTACCAGAGCGGGGCCTCGCTGCTGCAGCCGCCGCAGGATCTCGCGGGATCCGCCGAGCTGCTCCGGATGGCTGTGGCCAACGCCAACCCGGCGGGCAAGGTGGCGCCGGCGTCGAACTACCTCCTCGGGCTGGCCACGCTCTTCCAGGTGCCGCAGATCGACCCGCAGGCCGAAAAGCAGAAGTCGTGCGACCTCGCCAAGCAGGAAGAGACGCTGCTGAACGAATCGGAGACGGCCCTCACGGCGGGGAAGTCGGTCAACGAGGAAGCGGTCGCCAAGAACCTCGGGATCATCGCGAAGTACAAGCCGCGCATCGCGTCGATGCTCAAGGCGTACTGTAAGTAAGTTGCGGGCCGCGACCCGTAGCCCATAGGCCCCCGCCTACATATATTCCCCCCACGTTGCCGAGGGGCTGTAGCTCAGCTTGGTTAGAGTGCCGCACTGTCACTGCGGAGGTCGCGGGTTCGAGCCCCGTCAGCCCCGCTCGCACCGTTCGACGCCACCCCGTCCCCCGCGGACGGGGTGTTGCGTTTCCGACCCCTGGATCCCAGATGTCCGACCCGGCGTCTCCCATTCACGTCCCGGTACTCCTGGCGCCGGTGCTCGCCGCTGCCGCCGGCGCGCGCCGGGTTGTCGATGCGACCCTCGGCGACGGGGGACATGCCGCCGCCCTGACCGCCGGGGGCGCGGAGCTGCTCGGGATCGACCGCGACTCCGCGGCCATCGCCGTGAGCCGGCGCCGGCTCGGCGAAGAAGGAGTCCGGTACGTCCAGGCCGCCTATGCCGATCCCGTTGCCCTGGCCGAAGTCTCCCGCTTCCACCCCGATTTCATCCTGCTCGATCTCGGCGTTTCCTCACGGCAACTGGACGAGACGGGCCGCGGTTTTACTTTCCGTCCGGGTGCACCGCTCGACATGCGGATGGGCCCGGATGGCCGGCCGGCCAGCACATTCCTGAATCAGGGCGATCAATCGGAGCTGGAGAGGGTCTTCGCCGACTATGGTGACGAGCGCCGTGCCCGCCGGCTGGCCACCGAGGTCGTCCGCCGGCGGGAGCGTAAGCCGTTCACTACGAGCGACGATTTCGTCAACGCCATCCGAGCCGTGCTGGGCCCTCGCTCCGGTGCCCCCGACTTCGCCCGGCTGTTCCAGGCGGTGCGAATCGCGGTCAACGACGAGCTCGAAGGTCTGGCGGTCGCATTGCCCGCGTTTCGCGACGCACTCCCCCCCGGCGGCGCACTGGCCGTCATCACCTATCACTCCGGCGAGGATCGGCTGGTGAAGCAGGCTTTCCGCGAATGGGCGAGCGCATGCATCTGTCCACCCCGTCAACCGGTCTGCACCTGTCGCGGGCGGGCGCTCGGCCGTCTCGAGCCCCGAAAGCCGGTGCTCCCCGACGAGGCCGAGGTATTGGACAATCCACGAGCGCGCAGCGCGAAGCTGCGAGTCTTCCGGGTCGGCGATGCGCCTTAAGGGCCGCCATTGGCTGGTGTTCTGGCTGATCATCTTCCTCTGCGTGCTCGTGGGAATCACGACGCGGCAGACGGCGGGATTCCGCACGGCCCGCCGGGTGCGCGAGCTGCGTGAGGAGCGGCTGGCGCTCGAGGCCCGCCGCGCCGATCTCGAGCGGCGGATCAGGCTCGCCTCGAGCCGCCAGGTCCTGGTACCGGTGGCCGAGCGGCTGCTCGGTCTCCACGAACCGGGCGACTCCGAGTTCACGCTCTTCGCGCTTCCCGGGCAGGGGAAGCCCTGATGGCGAAGCCGGCCGCTCGTATCGCCGTGTTGCAGTTCGGATTCGCGCTCGCCGTGCTGGCGGTGCTGGGGCGCGCCGCGCAGGTCCAGATCTTCCAGCGGGAGCGCTGGTCGCTGGAGGCGGAGCGCCAGCGCACGGTGCGCGCGGTGCTTCCGGCCCGCCGCGGCGCGCTGTACGACCGCAACGGCGTTCCGCTGGCCATCACCCAGGAGTTCTATCACGTCGGCATCGCGCCCAACGAGATGGAGGACATCCGCACCGGATTCCTGCTCCTCGTGCGCAACCTGGGCATCTCGGCGCCGGCGCTCGACCGCGAGTTCCAGTCCCGCAAACGGTGGATCTACCTTCACGGCCCCTTCAACGCGACGCAGGTGCAGGCGCTTCGAGGTGTGAAGGGAATTCACCTCGAGGGCGATTTTCAGCGATTCTATCCCTCGCGCGACCTGGCGCGCCCGATCATCGGCGGGCTGGACCCCGACCGGTCCTCCGGCGTGGCGGGCCTCGAGCTCTCTCTCGACTCGATTCTCACCGGCCGTCCGGGGGAGGCGGTGTTCCTCAAGGACCGTGCGGGGCGGCGATACGAGTCGCCGAGCAGGATGGTGCGCGAGCCGGTGGCGGGGAACGACGTCGGGCTGACGCTCGACGCCGAGCTGCAGGAAATAGCGGAGCGCGGTCTCGACGATGCACTCACGGAGACGAAGGCCGAGGGGGGCGACATCGTCTTCCTCGATCCTGCCACTGGCGAGCTGCTCGCGCTGGCGTCCCGCCAGACCACCCCGGGCGTACGGCCGCGGGCATCCACCTTCACTGACCCCTTCGAGCCGGGCTCGACGGCCAAACTCTTCACCGCCGCCGCTCTGCTGATGCACAACCTGGTGGACAGCACCGAGACTGTATACGCCGAGAACGGGATCTGGTACATGCCGGTGAACTCCAGGGGCACCACCCGGAAGATCACCGACGCCCACGCCACCAAGGGATCGCTCACGCTGGCACAGGCCATCCGGGTCTCGAGCAACATCGCGATGGCCAAATTCTCCAGCAAGCTCGGGCCCGAGCAGCAGTTCGAGGTGCTCCGGGACTTCGGCTTCGGGACGCCAACGGCTGCCGAGTACCCCTCGGAATCGCGCGGGATCCTGGCCCGGCCCGACCGGTGGCAGCCGATGTATTCACGAGCCGCCATGGCGATGGGGTACGAGTTCGGCGTGACCCCGGTGCAGCTCGCCGCCGCCTACGCGGCGATCGCGAACGACGGCGTTCTGCTGGCGCCGACGCTGGTCAAGGAGGTGCGCGACCCCGCCGGTACCTTGCTGTACCGGCACCGGCCCGAGCCGGTCAGGCGCGCCGTGAGCTCCCAGGTGGCCGCGCGGCTCCGTGAATTCCTTCGAGAGGCAGTGGGTGAGGGGGGGACGGGT
>JBOHSC010000009.1:0-7476 GCA_050733115.1 Gemmatimonadales bacterium | reverse complement strand
GTCGACGAGCACGTCACCGTGATCTCCGAAGCGTTCCAGGTGGGGATGGGCGACACGTTCGACGAAGGCAAGCTCACCACGCTGCCCCCCGGCACCTTCGGGGTCATTCCGCCCGGCATGCGGCACTTCGCCCGCGCCGACAAGGCCACGGTCATTCAGTTGCACGGCGTGAGACCGTGGGGGCTAACCTACGTCAATCCAGCCGATCAACCGAACACCGCAAGCAGGTGATGCGGACGGGAAGGCGGCGCGGCGAGGAGCCATGACGGTTCTGGATTCGGTCACGCTACTCCGGAGAGTAGCTTGCCCAAAATGTGGCGGGTGGTGGTTGGGGGCTTGGGTGGTGAGGAGCCGGAGCGCGGGCCTACTGCGCCGGGTAGCCCATTCGAACCAGCACCGCCCGTATCCGCGGATCGGCCCTGAGCCGCGGTCCGAGGATGCTGTGCATGCTTGGGCTGTACATCTCCTTCCGCCGAGGATCGTCCACCAGCTTCTCCAGGTACGGGAGCATCGCAGATTCGCCCTCGAGGACGCGCTGGATGGCGACCGCGAAATTCACCCAGGTACCCGCCGCCTCCCGAAGCGCCTCCGTGCGGCGCGCCGGATCCCTGATCCCGTGCTCTATGCGGGCGGCACGGGCACTGTCCTCTCCGATTGCCACCGCGTATCCCCGGTAGTCGGCCGCGGCCTGGGCATAGTCTCCCGACAACAGCTCGTGAATGAAGCCGAAACACAGGGTAAGCGGATGGTCCGGGGCGATGGCCCGCGCCTGGTCGAACTGCGCCTCCGCCTCGCCCGGCCGCTCCGCTCCGTCATATGCGAACCCGAGTGACGCGACGATGATCACCGACAGCGGATCGAGTTGCTTGGCCCGTTCCATCTCCCGGATCGCTTCGTCCCACCGGTTCCGCATCATCAGGTCGTAGGAATACCACTGGTGGCCGGTGGCGTAGTCGGGATTCAGGGCAATCCCCTGTTCGAAGGCCTCGCTCGCCTCCGCCCATTTCAGGCGGTACTCCAGGATCTGGCCCAGCGAGGTGTACGCCTCTCCCAGCGCCGGTGCGAGGGCGATGGCGCGCCGAGCAGCCTTTTCCGCGAGCGACAGGATGGAATCCGGATTGATGCCCGGAACAGCGTACTCGGCGGGGATGAACAACACGTAGGAATCCGCCAGTCCCGACCAGGCCCGGGCGTAGCTCGAGTCGGCCCGGATCGCCTGTTTGAAATAATTCGCCCCCCGCACCAGGTCGTCCACGGTCCGTTTGTTCCAGTAGAACCGGCCCAGCAGGTAGCTGTCGTACGCCGCCGGGTTGACGGTGCCGCCGTTGGTCACCGAGCCGGCGCCGGCGACCAGCTTCCCCTTGAGCGCGGCCACTACCGCGCGGGCCACCTCGTCCTGCACCGCAAAGATGTCCTTGGTGTCGCGATCGAAGTTCTCCGACCAGAGGTGGAGGCCGTCAGAGGTCTTGATCAACTGGGCGGTGACCCTCAGGCGGTCTCCCGCGCGCTGCACACTCCCTTCGAGCACAGTGGCGACGCCGAGTTCCCGGCCGATCCGGCGGACATCCTTGGCCGTGTCGCGGAACGAGAACGCCGACGTCCGGGCGGCCACATCGAGGCCCTCCACGTTGGCCAGGGCGTTGATGAGGGTCTCGGCCATGCCATCGCCGAGATAGGCGTTGGACCGCTCGGGGCTCAGGTCGACGAAGGGCAGCACCGCTACCGAGGCCGCCTCGACTCGCCCGCCCCCGCCCGCACGCCAGAGGAAGATCCCCCCGGCCAGGACCACGACTGCCAATGTCAGAAGGAATGCATGCCGGCGCCTTCCTGATCGAGATGCTGGAGCGGGAACCGACCACGATGCCGATTCAATCGGCTGCGCGAATGCCAGGTCAACTGCCTGTGCAAGAGCACCCGCCGTTTCGAACCGTTCCGCGGGCTCGAACGCCAAGGCCCGCGCCAACACCTGCTGGACTTGGGGCGGGAACTCGGGTCGGAACTGCTCGATTGGGAGTGGTGGGCCCATGAGCCGGCTGGCGATCGCAGCCAGAGGTGTACGCCCAGCGAACGGACGCGAGCCCGCCACCATCTCGTAGAGAACGCAGCCGAGGCTGTACACGTCGGACCGCCCATCAACCTCTGCCTCCCCGCCCGCCTGCTCCGGAGACATGTAGGCGGGTGTGCCGAGGGTGAGGCCCGTCGCGGTGCGCGTGTCCCCCGCCACCGCGCCCACCGTGGCCCTTGCGATGCCGAAGTCGGCCAGGAGGGCCTGCCCTTCGGCGAGCAGGATGTTCTCGGGCTTCACATCGCGATGCACCACCCCTTGCCGGTGCGCGTAGTCCAGGGCTTCCGCCACTTCTCGCGTGATCCGCAGGGCATCGGGCACCCGGAGCATGCCCTCGCGCTCCAGGCGCGCCCGCAACGACTCGCCCCGGATGTAGGGCATGACATACCAGAGCCGCCCGATCGCATCTCCGGAGTCAAAGACCGGGACGATGTGGGGATGGACCAGGCCGGCGGCGAGTTGAATCTCTCGCTGGAACCGCTCGGGGCCGAGGGTCGCCCCGACCTCGAGGTCGAGCACCTTGAGGGCGACATTCCGGTTGTGCTTGAGATCGTGTGCGAGGTAGACCGTGGCCATACCGCCGCGCCCAATCTCGCGCTCGAGGCGGTAACGATCGGCGAGGGCGTCCCGAAGTTGGTCAAACGGGTCTGGCACGTTGGCTGCCCGAGGTAGGGTGCACTAACATGAGCCGGTGTGGAGCGACTGGCTAGTCGAGCAGCGGTTGGCCGGCGCGAACTCGTGGCGGCCGCGCTTACTCTCCTGCGAGCCGGCGTGCCAGGGCGAGAAATCGAGGGTCGTCCCGAAGCGGCGCGAGCCTCGGATCGATCAGCAGGTAGGCCAGCACGGTCGAGCGTTCCTCGTAAGCGCGCTCGAGATAGCGGATTGCCGAATCGCGCTGGCCGAGGCCCTCGTACAACAGCGCGAACCAGTAGGACGGCACGTAGCTGCGGGTCGCCGCCCCGCGAAGCTCGGCGAGGACGCTTCGCGCTCGAGCGCTTTTCCCGGCGACCGCGTAGGCATGGCCGAGTGACGCCTTGCGATTGAAACCGCTCCCGCTGATCGGCTCCAGAATGGCGATCGCCTCGTCGGGTCTCCCCTGCTGTTCGGCCACGAGGGCCAATCCCCATTTGCCCGTCACGTCGGTGGAGTCGCTCTTGAGGATCTCCCGCAGCCGGCTGCCCGCCTCGTCGTAGCGGCCCGCGAAGTAGTCGAGCAGGGCGCGGTTCGCCAGCAGGGGGAGCGACAGCGGATCCAGCTCCACCGCCCGGCCAAGTTGCGCAATGGCCTCGTCGAGCCGGCGACGTGACGCGAGGAAGCGGCTGTAGGAGAAGTACGCGTCGGCGTAGCTGGGCCGCAGCTCGAGGGCGCGCCTGAACTCCCGCTCGGCGGCGCGCCAGTCCCACTCGTAGTAGGCCCGGATATAGGCGTTGGCCGCGTGCGCTTCCGCCAGGGTTTCGTCGAGCTCGAGGGCCAGGGCCAGCGCCGCCCGGGCCTTGGGCAGCACCTCCGCGGGTGGAATGTCGGTGTAGAAAGGAAGCGACGTGTAGTAGTTGGCCAGGCCAACGCGAGGCGGCGCCCAATCCGGGGCAGTTCGGGCTGCTTGCTCGAACTGCGCCCGCGCCTGCTCCAGCTCGCCGCGGTCCAGATAGAAGCGGCCGCGAAGGTAGGCCTCGTACGCCCCTTGATCCACCTCCCGGCGCGCGTCGAGACGGCTTCGCTCGGCGCCCTTGAGCTGGGCGTTGATCGAGCCGGTGATGGCGATGGTGATCTCCCGCTGCAGGTCCGGCAGCTCGCCCAAACGACCCTGGTAGTCTCCCGTGAAGAGCAGGGCGCTGTCGGGGGCGTGGAGGAATCGCACGTGCACCCGTACGCTATCGCCCGCCCTCCGAATCGAGCCCTTCACGATGGCTTGGACCCCAAGCTCTCGCCCGACTTCGGCCAGCGACCGCCCCGTTCCCTGTGCCATGGATCCCGAGGAGCCCGAGATGACCTTCAACGAGCCGATCTGGGCCAGATCGGCGATGAGCCCCTCCGTCATCCCGTCCGCGAGGTACGAGCTGTCCGGGTTGCTCGCGAGATCGCGGAATGGGAGCACCGCGACCGCGCTGACGGGTGAGCCAGATTGGGCACCGCCCGCCGTCCGACCTGCCACGAGCCACCACACAGCCGCCGCCACCAGCACACCGGCCCCGAGAGCGGCCATCACTCGCAGGCTCGCACGCGAACCCGACCGGCTCGGCTGCCGGACCGGCGCGGCCGGAGGCACCGTCGCGATGCCCGGCGACTCCAGGGCGTCCAGGAACTGCTCCATCGAGGCGAAGCGGTCGGCGGCCAGCTTCGCCATTGCCTGCATGATTGCCCCCTCCACCGCCTGGGGCACCGTTTGCCGAACCACCCGCAGGCTGGGCACGGGCTCGAGCGAGTGCCGGGCGATGACTGCCTGGGACGAGGGCCCGGTGAAGGGAGGCTGACCGATCAGCATCTCGTACAGGGTGCACGCCAGGCTGTACTGATCGCTTCGACCATCCACCGTCGCACCGCCGGCCTGCTCCGGGCTCATGTATTGCGGTGTGCCGACCACCATTCCGCTCAGCGTGAGCTGATCCGCGTTGGCGGCGTGCAGGGCCCGGGCGATGCCAAAGTCGGCCACGACGGCCTGGCCGCCGGACAGCATGATATTCTCCGGCTTGATATCCCGATGGACGACCCCATGCTCGTGGGCGTACTGCAAGGCCCTGCCGACTTCGCGGGTGATCTGGAGCGCCGCGTCGAGCGGAAGCTGCTGTTCCCGAGCGAGCCGCTGCCGGAGCGACTCGCCCTCGGCGAACGGCATCACATAGTAAAGCAGGCCAACGGCCTGCCCTGAGTCATACAGCGGGAGAATGTGGGGGTGCTGGAGGGTTGCGGCGATCTCGATCTCGCGGAGGAACCGCTCGCCGCCGAGGATGGCCGACAGCTCGGGTTTGAGCACTTTGATGGCGACGAGTCGGCGGTGCTTCAGGTCCTCCGCGAGAAAGACGACCGCCATCCCACCGCGGCCAAGCTCCCGCTCGACGCGGTATCGATCACCGAGCGCCGCCACGAGCTGCTCGAGAAGCTCCATTGCCCCGCCCTTTCCGCCTCTGGGGAGAATGTGCCCCGCGTTGGCGGGGCGGGCAAGGAAGCGTCCGTGGGCGACCTAGCGAACGTTGGGCCCGCAGTCATCTTGAGCAGACATGGCCAACCCGCTGAACCGCCTCCAGCAGTCCCTCGCCGACCGCTACGCCATCGAGCGTGAGCTCGGCCGCGGTGGCATGGCGGTGGTCATGCTCGCCCATGACCTCAGGCACCAGCGACAGGTCGCGATTAAGGTCCTCAGGCCCGAGCTCAGTCAGTCGCTGGGTACCGACCGCTTCCTTCGCGAGATCCAGGTAGCCGCCCAGCTCACCCATCCCCACATCCTGCCGGTCTTCGACTCGGGGGCCGCCGACGGACTCCTGTACTATGTCATGCCGTACGTGGAGGGGGGGTCGCTGCGAGCCTGGCTCGAGCGTGAGGCTCAGCTCCCAGTGGAACTGGCGCTCAGACTTACCTGCCAGGTGGCCGACGCCCTGGAGTACGCGCACAGCCGGGGAGTCGTCCACCGGGACATCAAACCCGAAAACATTTTGCTGGAGAGCGGTGAGGCCGTAATTGCCGACTATGGCCTGGCCCTGGCGATCAGCGCGGCAGGCGGAGATCGGCTGACCGAGAGCGGACTCGCGCTCGGCACCCCGGCCTACATGAGCCCGGAGCAGGCGGCGGGAGATCGGCATATCGATGGGCGTACCGATATCTACTCCCTCGCCTGTGTGCTCTATGAAATGCTGGCCGGGGAACCGCCGTTCACCGGTCCCACCGCGCAGGCGGTCATAGCCAAGCGATTCGGCTCCCCGATCCCGCTCATCCGGGTGGTACGGGAAGGTGTTCCTCCGGTGGTGGAGCGCGCGATCGAGCGAGCCCTCGCCAAGGTACCTGCCGACCGGTTCAGGACGGCAGCAGAGTTCGCGAAGGCCCTGAGCCAGCCGAGCGCCGCCGCGCCGCGCCGCTCTCTTGTCGCGCTACGCCGTTGGGGCGCGGCCATTCCCGGCTGACGAGAGAATAACGTGCTTCCGGGTTACCGCTCGCAGCTGTTGCTTCTGCCGAGTGAGCTGAAAGGCGGGGCATCAAGTGTGGCCGAGGAACCTCCGGGCCGTCGCGATCTCCTCCCGCGTGCCGTCGGCCTTCTCCATCAGCAGCAGGTACTCCCGGTAACCCGCCGCGGCTGCGGAATGATCGCCCGCGAGCTCTGCCGCCCGCGCCGCGCCGAAGGTGCTTCGCGCCCGGCCCCGCTCGCGCGCCAGCGTCGCACGATATGCGTCCCGGGCCTCCCGGTAACGCCCAGCCGCGAGCAACATGTCGGCCTCGAGCTCGCGTGCCGGCAATAGTTCAGCCGGGGTGATCGGGTGCTTGTCGGTTACCTCCTCGCTGTCGGCGGCCGCCGCCGACAACGCGAGGGCCCCTAACGTATCCCCGGCCGCGAACCGGACCCAGGCGTCCGCCGCGTCCCGCTTGATGCGTACGACGCGCGCCCAGTACGGCTCCTGCCTGCCGTCGAGTGCGGTCGCGATCGTGTCCAGCGCCGCGACCTCGCCGCGAGCCCGCTCCACCTGCCCGCTCCGCGCGCTCCCGATCGCCCGGGTAAAGCGGCCGAGCGCCGCCGCGACCGGAAAAAAGGAGTCGGCTGGCACCGACATCTCCGCCGCCGGCACCCAGTCGCCCCGCTCGAGCGGAATCCGGGCCGCGAGCGCCATCCGGTTGTACCCGCCTATCACAGCGCGTGAGTCGGCCATCGTGATCAGCGCCGCGGTCGCGGCAGCGGCGCGCGCGGCCGAGTCCTGTCCCCGCTGGAGATAGGCGTAGACCGCGTAGTCGAGCGCGTGCAGCTCCTCTCGTGTCGCGCCGGACAGGCCTGCCGACTTGGCGTACTCGACTCCGGCACGATACGACTTCCAGTTGGAGGCGATCGTCTCGTCCCAGAGGCCGAGCCGCACGAAGATATGAGACGGCATGTGCTGGGCATGGGGCGCCGCCGGCGCGATCAGCGCGTAGCGGCGGGCCGCGGCAAGGCCAAGCTGGGCCAGCCGGGGAGAGTCTGTGGCGTGGATGACGTAGTGGGCCAGACCGGGGTGCCCTGGGTGGCTGGCGAACAGCGGCTTCAGGATCGCGATGGCCCGTCGCTGCTGCGCGAAGGTGGTATCGGTGCGGGGCGCCGTCGCCAGCATTGCCAGCGCGTGGAAGGTTGCGACCTCTACGTCGCGGGGGAAATCCCGGTACAGGCGCGCCATGGTGTCGGCGTAGGTCTGGAGCCGCGCGGCGTTCGTGGTCGACTCGGCGTCACGATACAGAGCGGC
>JBOHSC010000008.1:0-10111 GCA_050733115.1 Gemmatimonadales bacterium | reverse complement strand
GGCCTGATCCCGGCGCCGTTTATGGCCCTGTACTCAGCCAGCAAGCACGCCGTGGAGGGCTATTCCGAGTCACTGGACCACGAGATCAGGGGCTCGGGGGTCAGGGTGGTGCTGGTCGAGCCCGCGTACACGCGGACTTCTTTCGAGGGCAATGTCTACCAGGCAGACCAGCAGCTCGACGTCTATCAGTCGGCACGAACGAACGCCCAGGGAGTCCTGCGGGACGGGATGAAGACTGCTGACACGCCGGAGTTGGTCGCGAGCGCGGTGGTGAAGGCCTCCACCGCGGTCAATCCGCTCCGCCGCTACACCGCAGGACGGGCCGCGCGCCAGATCAGCCTCCTTCGGCGCTTCGTTCCCGCGTCTGCGTTTGACAAGAGTCTGCGGAAGCAGATGCGCCTGCCCGCATAGGTCAGATTGACGGAGGTGGGCCCTGGGCCGCTGGAGCCGCTTGCCAGCGGCCATGCGTGGGTTAGGCACCTTACGACGCGCTCGCGCGAAGCTATTGCGCGGCCTGCACCCGAGTGGAATACTGCACACTAGTCACACTCCCATCGCGAGCGCCTAGCCACCATGTCCCGTGAACGCCCGCGCCACCCCCCAACGCTCGCGTCCCCCTGCAGGTTAACGGCGCTCCACGCGAGGTAGAGCTGGATGCTCGCGTCACGCTGCTTACGCGAGCTCGTGCCACCCGCTCCTAGAGTTTGATGGCTTTGATGCCGGACTTTGCCGTCCTTTACTCGCTCAGATGCCGGAGCTTGCTCAATGGCGTCGGTGCAGGCGAGGGTCGCGGTCACTTTCCGAGAAGCACCGAGGACTTTGCCCACCCAGAGACGCTTTGATGCTGGGGCGGCGATCGCGCCCGCCTGACCCCTGCATTGAGGGCGAGTCACTCCGGCGGCGGATCGGTGAAAATCGGCATGGCGGTCCTGCAGCGGGTCGGTGGGGCGCCCGCTCAGCCCAGGTTCATCTTTCTGAGCAACGCCGTGAACCGGGGGTGCGAGCGCAGGGTCGTGAACAGGAAGGAACCTTTGACACCGAACACTCCGCCGGCCCGCTCCTCGTAGGCCTTCTCCAGCCAATCCATCGCTCGATCGTGCTCCCCAAGGCCGGTGTACACATACGCCATGTGATAGGGCGAGACGTAGCGCTCCCGCGACAGCTCCTCGAGCCGGCGCAGCACCTCCCGGGCCTCCGCGGTTCGGCCCACCATCGCCAAGGCTTGCCCAAGCTGTGCCAGGTACAGGGTGCTCTCGGGCGAGAGTGACACCGCCTTTTCCAGCGCGGGCATCCCTTGGTCGGGGACCCCCTTCAGCAGATAGACCCATCCGAGGGTCAGATGGGCCATGGCGAAGTGGGGATCCACCTCGAGGACCCGAGTTATGACGCGCAGGGCCTCATCGTTCCGGCCGGCCCGCAGAAGCGTGGTCGCTATATCCATGCGGTGCGCCAGCGGATCGAGCTCGTGGGCGCGCCGCTGCATCTCGATGGCCTCGTCATAGCGCTCGAGCGCGGACAACATGAGCCCGTAGAAGTCGTAGGCGTCGCCGCTGTTCGGGTTCAGCTCAATCGCCCGCTTGAACCCCTCCTCCGCCCCCGCCCAGTCGTAGTCGCAGACGTATTTGAGGTGCGCCATCACGGCATGCGCTTCGGCGAGCCCGCCGTCGATCTCTAGCGCCCGCGCGCCGGCGGCTTTCGCGCGTTGAAAGGCCTCCTCCGCAGGGAGCGCACCGGCCACCCCGAGCCCGATATCGGTATAGGCGTACGCGATGGTGGCGTACGCCAGCGCATAGTTCGGGTCTCGGGCGACCGCCTCCTCGAGGTGCTTGATCGCCTGGTCGACTCCTTCCTGGGTCCAACGGCTCAGGCAATGCCTCGCCAGGAGATACAGCTGGTAGGCCTGGACATCGTCGGTGGGCTGCTTGCGGATCCGGCTTCTCTCCTCGGAGGAGAGCTCCGCCTCGAGCGCGGCCGCGATCTGCAACGCGACATCGGTCTGGATGGTGAAGATGTCGGTCAGGTTGCGGTCATACGTCTCCGCCCAGAGGTGCCGGTCCGTTTCGGCATCGATGAGCTGCGCCACGATCCGCACACGGCTCCCGGCCCGTCGGACGCTCCCCTCAAGCAGCGTCGCGACATCCAGCCTCGCCCCGATCTCGCGCAGGCTCTGCTCCCGATTCCTGAACGGCATCACTGAGGTACGCGAAATCACCTTCAGCGAGCGGATCTTCGAGAGCTGGGCGATCACATCCTCGGTGATCCCATCGGCGAAGAACTCGTTCTCCGGGTCCGCGCTCAGGTTCAGGAAGGGGAGCACCGCGACCGAGGGAGACCGCGGCTGGACGCCGGCGGGCGCGGTCAGCGCGTCGGCCAGTGCGCCGGCGGATGCGAACCGGTCGGCGGGGACCCTGGCGAGCGCTTTCATGAGCGCCTGCTCCACGGCCAGTGGCACCGCCGGCCGGAGACGACGAATGGCGGGCACCGGATCGGTGAACCGCTTCGCGATCACCGCCTGGGCCGTGGGCCCCGTGTACGGCGGCTCGCCCGCGAGCATCTCGTAGAGCAGGCAGCCGAGACTGTACACGTCGCTCCGCGCATCCAGCGCCCGCTCGCCGGCCGCCTGCTCGGGGCTCATGTACTCGGGCGTTCCCACCATCAGGCCGGTCCCGGTGAGCCGCTCGCCCGGCGCCGCTCCGGGCGCCAGCGCAATCCCGAAGTCCGCGACCATCGCCTCGCCTTCATGGAGCAGGATGTTCTCCGGCTTGATGTCGCGGTGGATCAGGCCATGGGCGTGGGCGTGGTCGAGGGCCGAGGCGACCTGCCGCACGATGGCGACCGCCTCATCGATCGAGAGCTGTGTCTCCCGGGAAAGCTTCTGGCGCAGGGATTCGCCCCTGACGTACGGCATCACATAGAAGAGGAGCCCGTCGGCCTCGCCCGAGTCATGCAGCGGCAGGATGTGGGGGTGGGTGAGCCCGGCGGCGACCCGGATTTCGCGGGTGAACCGCTCGGGGCCGAGCAGCGACCCCAGCTCGGGCCGGAGCACCTTGATCGCCACCTTGCGGCGATGCTTCAGATCGTCCGCCAGGTAGACCGTGGCCATCCCGCCTCGGCCGAGCTCGCGCTCGACGGTGTATCGGCCCGCGAGCGCGGTGCCGAGACGTTCTAGCTGATCGGATGACATGGGTGGCGGATCATCGTTGCGTCACACGGTGTAGCGCGCCTCCAGGACCTCGAGGTGGTGCCGCACGTGACCCGCGATCACGTAGGCGAGCGCGCGGACGCTGATCGGCTCGTCGCCGGCGATCCCCCGCCGATACCAGGCCGCGGCCGGCAGGTTCCGATAGAGCGCGAGGGTCGCCCGCCTGACGGCGCCCCACTCTTCGACCAAGTCGGCCAGGGCTTGGTCGTCGGCCCGCTGCTCGGGCACATACGCTTGGTCGTCGAAGCCGGGCAGTGGGGTGGTGTCCCCGCGGCCGGTACGGAGGGCCCGGTAGGCCCAGACCCGCTCGGTATCGGAGAGATGGCCCACCACTTCCTTGAGGCTCCACTTCTCGGGCGCGTAGCGGTAGTCGCCCCGGGAGTCGGGAATGCGGTTGAGCCGGGCGAGGACTTCGTCTAGCTGACTGGCCAGGACCGTCACGATGTCCTCGTCCTGGGCGATGCGGGCGACGTAGTCGGCGAAGGACGGGGCATACTCGTCGACCCCGGGCGGCGGTGTTGTGCTCATGACGTGTCCCACTCCCCTGGCTGGCACGCACCAACCTAAGGCGCTCCCTAGCTTCCGCAACGAGGCAGGTATCCGCCGCTGACCCACCGTCAGGAGATAGGCGAAGCCCGGCAACAGCTAAGCCGTCGCCGGGCTTCATTGCCCCTCCTGGGCTCGAACCAGGACTCTCCTGATCCCGTACCACTTCGGCTTTCGCCGCCGCTTCTGAGTGGAAGCGTTCGTGGTCTGGACTGTGCCTTCGCCTTCGCCCGCGGCTCACCGCTGCGGTCAGGCGGTTCCCATCCAGTCTCTACACCTTCCGGCCACCAGGGTGACTCGGCTTGGCTCGGCGTTGGCAGTGAAGCGTCCGCCGACTTTGAGAACATTCACGCACACCGTTTCCGGCGTGGTGTCCAGCGCGCGCATCGCTAGAGTCAGGCGGGTTGCCAGTTACACCAAGGGGCAGTGCTCGCTCTTCCTACTCCAACACCTACCCGGGAGAAAACGGCTTCCCGAGCCTCAACCTGGCCCACACACCGGCGATCCAGAGTCAGAAGGAGAGAAGAACCTAAACCGTCAACATGCCGGCTTTCGAGAGATACCCGGGCGTCCTTGCCACTCTTCCTGATGAAAGATGCCGGGAAATGCCGGGGGAAACTGACCGCCAAACTGACCCCGCTCTACTACGTGCTGTCGACTAGTTGTGCCAAAAGCGCTCCGCGCCCGGCGGACCCGTCAGGTCGACTTTGGCGCTCAGGGGAGTCATGGGTGCCCCGGTGACATCATGAACTCGCCCACCAATGCCTCGGCGGCCGCCAAATAGTCCTGGATGTCGAAGTGGTCCGGGTCGATCATCGACTGCACCGCACACCCCTTGATAAAGCTCACGGCTACTGCGGCAAGCCCGTCAGCCGTCACGTGGGCAAATCGGTCCGGTTCGGCCACGAGCACCTCCTGCACCATGGGGCGAAAAGCCTCGCGGTACCGCGCGAGCTCGGCCCGCATCTTCTCCCCGATCTTGGCGTTCCGCCCCCCGAGCACCCAGAAGTCGAAGAAGAGTCGAATCCGGCGCGGCTCGCTGGCCAATCGATCCATCTCCTGGCGCAAGAGCGCGACCAGCCGGTCGAGGGGCGAGCCGATCCGCTGGATCTCCGGACCAACATGCAGGATCGTGGTTGTGGCGAGCAGCCAATCCAGTAGCGCCACGATCAGCTGGTCCTTGCTCTTGAAGTGGAACAGCACCAGGCCGGCGCTGAGTCGGGCCTTGGCGGCCACTTGCCGCACGGTCAACCTTTCCAGGCCTTTTCGTGAGGCGACCTCGTACGCGGCCTTGATGATCTGCTCACGGCGAACCCCCTCAGCTGCGCGTTGTCCGGGCATGTGTCACCCCCCCTTCCAGCGAGCTGACTCGGTCTCTCATGGCTCGGCCCGAGGGCGGGTTCGTCGAGCCTCTTCTCACGGCTGCCAAGATAGCCCCCCAACCCGAGCCCTCCCGGCGGCCATTGACCGGACGTTCAATAAATTCTACATTGACCACTAGGTCAATACCCAGGGAGCGTGCACCATGGCGGCGAGTTGGCGAACCGATTGGCGCGTGGGCGAGGCTTCACGCGTGGACCCCGAGTCGAAGCGCGCCGCGCAACAGGCCCGAGCCCGCGAAGAGCGTCGGCAGCAAGCCGAGACCAACGCCCACCAGATCCTTGCCGAAGCCCGCCGCGGTGCCCCCACCCTGATTATTCCCCACACGCTTCGCCTGGTGAGTCGAGCCCTCCAAGTCGACCACGTCACGCTCACTATCGGCCCGCAGACACTCCCTCATGCGGTGTTCTACGCCAACGCCCGCGATGCGACGAGCGTATCCTGGCCCGGCCACCGGAGTGAGGCGGAACCTCCGGTCTCGCCCCTGGTAGATGGAGCGGTGAGCCGGCTGTACGCGTTCGTCTACGGCATTGAAGATCCGGAGCCTCGCGGATGTCTCTCCCTACATTCGATGCGGCCAAGGTCGTTTCGGGCGGCTGAGGTGGCTCTGGTGGACGCCTTGGCCGAGCTCCTCATTCGCGAGCTCGAGCAACGTTCGCCCGTGGCAGAATGCGGATAGCGTCCCGCGGGCCCCTGCGGCGGCACATGAAGGCGCGGCCGCTTCTGGGCGCAGAGATCGCACACCCATCCTCCGCAGACGAGCCTCGATGAGCGATGAGAGCGGGCGGGCGCTCTCGCCCGATGAAGGCCCCCTGCCCCCGACGGTCGAGGTCTTCCACGCCGACTCCCAGCTCGCGCTCTACCAGTCGGCCTCAGTAAAGACCTTGCTGGAGATGCTCGGCCATAGACCCCGGGTGTTCGGCGGGGCCAGCGACCAGGCACGCACTGTGCTTGCGCGGGCAGGACTTCTGGATGGGCTCGGGCCTCAGAATCTCTTCCCGCGCCTGCGGGAGGCTCTCACCTATGCCCGGACGCGCGCGCTCCGGTGATCGGGCCGCGTGATAGACCCCGCTATGGCGAGCCGCGGCCTTCACCGTGCGTCGGGTACGCTGGCTCGCAGAGCGCTGAGTGAAGGTACTCGCGCAGGCCGGTCGGCTCCAGCACGGTGGCAAGGCCCTCGCGGTAGCCGACGCGGACCACAGCCACCGACACCTCCCGCATCCGCGCAATCGCCGGGTACACGGCACCCTGCCTGAGCTCAGCCGGCGTCGTGGCGCCGGCGAGCGCGTCGGCAGCAGCCAAAAACATCGAGTCCGTCACCCGCTGGATCTGACACACGATGATGGCGAGGCCCAGTCCGGGAAAGATGTACGCATTGTTCGCCTGGGCTACCAAGTTGCGCCGCCCATCCCAGTTCACGGACCCTAACGGACTCCCGCTCGCGAAGACCACCCGCCCCCTAGTCGCCCGCATCGCCTGCGCGGGAGTGCATTCGGCCTGAGAGGTCGGGTTGGACCAGTGGGGTGCCGGTCAGCCGGCCCGCGTTCATCATCCCCGCGAGCAGGACGGCCGCCGTGCCCTGAATGTCGTCATTGAAGACGCAGGCCCTGGTCCGGTACCGGCGAGCAGCCGGAACGCGTTGGCCGTGGCGAAGTCCTCGAACTGGACCAGGGCGCCCGGAAACACCTCCATCACAGCCTCGATGAATTCGTCAAGCAAGCTGTCGCAGGCGGTGCCGCGGAGACGTGGCTCGGGCAGGCCGATGTAGAGCGGGTCTCGGCGAAGCGCCTCGTTTTCCGTGCCCACGTCCAGCCTCACGGGCAGCCCCGCGGCCGGATCGAGGCCGCCGCACGCGGTGTAGAGCGTGAGCTTCCCGATGGGAATACCCATCCCATGCGCCCCGAGATCACCCAGTCCCAGGATTCGCTCCCCGTCGGTGACCACCACGGCCCTCACCCGGCGCTCCGGCCAGTTCCGAAGGATGTCGCGGACCTGACCCTGATCCCTCGCCGACACATAGAGTCCCCGTGGCCGGCGAGAAAATGAGACCGAACTGCCGGCAGGCCTCGCCGACCGTCGGGGTGTACAGGATGGGGAGCAGCTCGGCCAGGTTGTCGACGACCGTCCGGTAGAAGAGTCGTTCGTTGCGATCGAGCAGCGCGACCAGGGACAGGTACTGGTCAAGCGGGGAGTGGAGCCGGCGCAGGTTGGCCAGGACTCGAAGCTCCTGCTCCTCCTGAGTGAAGACCCGGGGCGGGAGCAGACCTCGAAGTCCGAGGAGATCCCACTCGACCTCGGTGAATGCCGTTCCCTTGTTGAGCCGCGGATCGTGCAGGATTTGCACCCCCCGTGGCGCTCTCCTGTCCTCCGGCTGACTCCGCTGGTCCAGCACCGCGCGGCTGGCTGGCCTATTGGTCATGAGCCGTCTTCGAGGCGCCCCAGCAGCCGCAGCACGCCGTCCAGAATGGTGAGCGGATGCGGCGGGCAGCCCGGGATCCAGAGATCGACAGGGAGGTCATCGGGGACGCCGTCGGAGACCTCGGAACTGCCGCGAAACGGGCCGCCATTGATGGCGCACGCACCCACCGCGATCACGAGCCGAGGCGCAGGGGTGGCCTCCCACGTCTGCAACACCGCCGACCGCATGTTCGCGCTGATTGCCCCCGTAATCACCAGCCCGTCGGCGTGGCGGGGCGAGGCGACGAACTGGACCCCGAAGCGGGCCATGTCGAAGACCACGTTGCCGAGGGCGACCAGCTCCGCCTCGCATCCGTTGCAGCTTCCCGCCGAGACCGATCGGAGGCGCAGCGATCGCCCGAACAGCCGGCGCATCCTGGCGCCGAGCTGCGTCACGAGCTCGACCTCGCCGTCCTCGCTCACCAGCCCGTCGCGCGTCCGGGAGGCCAGGCGGTGATCCTGCGTGAAGGTGAGCGCGCCATTGGTGCACGCGGCCGCCTCCTCCGGCGCGAACAGGGAGGCGCCCACGTCCACCTCGACGCCGGTCGGCCCGCGGGTCAGCACCGCGGACGGCATCCTCTCGATGCAGCCGGGGCAGGCGCCGTCACACTTCGAGGGATCGAAGGCGAGCCTCCCGCGGAATCGGGCCGGAAACTCGGTGCCCCCGGCCGGGAAGGGCGAGGTCCGCGTCCCTTGCTGATGGCGCACCCGGAGAAAGTGGAGCATCAGAGATCGTGCCCCGCGTAAGACAGGTTGAAGCTCTTGTTGCAGAGCGGGAAGTCGGAGATCTGGTTGCCCGGCAGCGCCGCCGCCACGCCGCTCCAGTTGTGGAATGACGGATCGACGACCTTGTGCCGGCGGATGGCTCCAGTGGGGTCGGTGACGACCACGTGCGCGATCTCTCCGCGCCACCCCTCCGTCAACACGACCACCAGCTCCTCGGGCCGGGGCGCCCCGCACTGCACCCGAACTGCGCCGCCGGGCAGCCGTTCGAGCTGCTCGACCACGAACTCGAGCGAACGCAGAATCTCCAGCCGGCGAACGAGGCAGCGCGCGAGGACATCGCCGGCCCAGGCGGTCGAGACCGGGATGTGCGCGAACCGGAAGACGCCGTACGGGTGGTCGTGTCTCACGTCGCGGTGGAGGCCGCACGCCCGGGCGGGGGGGCCGACGAGCCCCAGCTCGACGCACTTGGCCGGTGAGAGACCGCCGGCTCCTTCTAGCCGCGCCTGCACCGACGCGTTGCCGAGCATCAGATCGGCGGCGGGGAGCAGCTCTTCGCGGAGCCGCGTGAGCCGGTCGCGCGCCTCGTCGGCCATGGACGGCGTGATGTCGAACGCGACGCCGCCCGGCCGGATGAGGCCTCGGCCGTACCGATTGCCCGAGAGGGTCATGAGGAGGTTGAGGCACTCGCCGCGCATGCGCCCGAAGTAGGAGGCCGCGGGCTGGTAGGCCACATCTCCCGCGATTGCGCCGAGGTCGCCGATGTGATTGGCGAGCCGCTCCACCTCGAGAGCGATGCCCCGGATCGCCTGGGCGCGGGGCGTCTTGCGGCTGCGGGCCAACGCCTCTATGGCCGCGCAGTACGCCCCCCCGTGCCCGATCACCGTGTCGCCCGCGATCGCCTCGGCAACGAGTACTGCGCGCGTCCGGTCGTGCGTCTCGAGCAGCGTCTCCACGCCGCGATGCTGGTAGCCGAGCATGATCTCGAGGAAGAGGACCTGCTCCCCATGCGCCTGGAAGCGGAAGTGCCCGGGTTCGATGATGCCGGCGTGCACGGGGCCGACGGCGACTTCGTGAACCTCGTGGCCGCTCATCTGAAAGAACGGGTAGCGCTCCCGGTCGAACGTCCCGTCGCCGTCAAACCCGGTGCGATGGTCGGGCGGGTGCCGCCGAACCGGCATGAGCCATGGGTGACCGTCGGGAATGACGCCGCACTGCTCGGCGATCTCGCGCTCGAAGAGATGCGCCTCGGGGCAGTCGGGCGTGAGCGCCGGATAGGTGTCGGCGACGACGGTGGCGCACGCGCCAAGCGCGCCGGCTTCGTCGTCGGCCAGCACCGCGAGGAGGAGCGTCCGGCCGGCGGACTCGGGGATGCCGAAGAACGCGACCAACCGACGCCCGCGCGCGACCGCCGCGATCACCGTATCGCGGAAGCGGCCCGGCGGCTCGCGCGGCACCGCGGCCAGCGGGACCGCCCGCCGGTTCCGCAGCTCCAGATCGTCCATTCCGGTCACGGCACCACCCCGCCGAGCGAGATCGTGGCCCGGGCCAGCACGTCGCGCAGATGGAAGGGGAGATAGACGCCCAGCAGCAACACCAGCACGGTGAGGACCACCGGGCCCGCGAGGCGGAGCCCGCCCGCTCGGGGATCCTCTCCGGTCTCCGCCGCTTCGCCGTACAGCACGTCGAGGATGGGACGGGCCATCCCGACGAAGATGACCGCGAGCAGCACGACCGTGATCCCTCCGACCCAGGGATGCCCCTGGCCGATGGCGGCGCCGAGGATGGTGAACTCGCTCACGA
>JBOHSC010000007.1:0-3366 GCA_050733115.1 Gemmatimonadales bacterium | reverse complement strand
GATCACGTCGCCGGGTTCGAGCGTCATGATGCCGCTGATGAAGGAGACGAGGAACGGAATCGAGAAATGCATGTCGGTTGCCTTTCCCCGCTGCCGCTCCTGCCCGTTCACGCGGCAAACAACCTCGAGATCGCGCCAGTCGAGGCCACCCCGAACGCCGGGCCCGAGGGGACAGAAGGTATCGAACCCTTTCGCCCTGCCCCACTGCCCGTCGGTTTTCTGCAGGTCGCGGGCAGTCACGTCGTTCACGCACACGTAGCCGGCGATTCCCCGCTCGGCCTCGGCCGGCTCCACATCGCGAAGCACCTTGGCGATCACGACGCCGATTTCCCCTTCGAACTCGACCTGCTTCGACGCGGCGGGCAGGCGGATCGGCTCGCCCTGGCCGATGACGGCGGTGCTCGGCTTCAGGAAGAGCATCGGCACAGCGGGGACTTCATTCCCCATCTCCTTCGCGTGGGCCGCATAGTTCCTGCCGACGCAGACGATCTTGCCTGGGCGCGCGGGGCTCACGCGATCGCCCCGATGCCGTGCCTCGCGAAGAAGTCCTCACACCGTGTGCGCACCTGGGTCCAGCTTCCGATGACGCGCTCGGCGCGAGGCAGTCCGCTCAGGAGCAGCCTTCCGTACGGCTTGGTGACGACGCGACTGTCGAGGAGAACGACGACGCCCATGTCCTGGCGGCTCCGGATGAGCCGGCCGAAGCCCTGCTTCAGCTTGAGCGCGGCATGCGGAAGGAGGTAGCTCATGAATCCATCCTGCCCCTCCTCGGCGAGACGCTCGAGGCGGGCGGCGGTGACGGGCTCCGAGGGCACCTTGAAAGGTAGCTTGTTCAGAATGAGGGTGCGGAGCGCCCTTCCCGGCACATCGACACCCTCCCAGAACGAATCGGTCCCCAGCAGAATGGCATTCTCCGCCTCGCGGAAGCGGCGAATCAGGACGTCGCGCGGTGACTCACCCTGCACCAGGATCGGCCAGCGGCTGCCGAGGGCCGCCCGCGTCTCCTGGGCGGCGCGCCGGAGCGAGGCGTGGCTGGTGAAGAGCACGAACATTCCGCCGTCGGAGGCGTAGGCCAGGTCGCTCACCACCTGTATCACCGCGGTAGCATGTGCGTGCTCGTCTTCCCATGGGCCCGGCAGATCGTCGGGAATCCCGAAGAGACATTGCGAGGGGTAGTCGAAGGGCGAGGGCAGTATCTCCGCCACCGTGACCGGCGAGTCTTCGCCGGCAAGGCCCACGCGCGACTGGAGGAACCCGAATTCGCCCCCGGCGGCGAGAGTGGCGCTGGTCAGCACCGTCGTCTCGAGGCGATCGAAGAGCAGCTCGCGCAGAATCGGCGCGAGATCGAGCGGGACCGCATGGAGGCCGACGTGCATGCCGCGCGTGGTGCGCTCCATCCACCGAACGGTGGGCAGCCCGCCGCTCACCGGCCTCAGGGCCCGGTTGAGGCCGTCGGACACCGACTCCAGGCGCCGAATGACCGCGCGAAGCTCCTGGAGGATCGGGCCCCGGCGCTCCGTTTCCTCCGACTCGGCCAAGCGGTCGGCGATCGTCTCCACCGTTTCGGCGAGTGACCGGAAGGCCCCAAGCGCGGCGTCGAGCTCGAAGCCGAGACCCTGCGCCCAGATCTCGTCGTGGCCGAAGTCGTCGTCGAGGCGGAGCTGGCCCGCGGCCGCGCCGTCGAGCCGTTCGTACAGGCGCACGAAGAGCGCGTCGGTAGCACGGCGGGCGTCCCCGAGGGCGGGAAGGAGGCGGCGGGTGAGCAGATCGAGACTCGCCCGGCTCAGCAGATCTCCTCGCGCTGCCAGCTCGCTCGCGAGCGTCGGCGCGAGGCCACGCCCGTTGCGCTCGAAGCGTGAGAGCAGCCGCCTCACTGCGCGGCTCGTCACCTGGATGCCGAGGTGGCTCGCCGCCACATCCTCGAGATGGTGTCCCTCGTCGAGTACCAGCCGCCGGTACGGAGGGAGCACCGCCGCTTCCTCCCAGTTGTCCTGAGCCTGGCGAACCGAGAGATCCGCGGCGAGAAGGTGGTGATTGACCACCACGATGTCGGCCTCGGCCGCGCGGCGGCGCGCCCGGAAGAGAAAGCAGCGGTCGAAGTGCGAGCACTTGAGACGGGTGCAAAGGTCGGCCTCAGCGCTCACCTCGTCCCACACTTCGGCTGTCGGCACCACGGCCAGGTCGCTGAGAGTGCCATCGGCAGTGTGGCCGGCCCACTCCGCGATGGCCATGAGCTCGTCGTGCTTTTCGGGCTCGAGCAGGGTGCGCTGCGCACCCACGGCCTGGTGAAGGCGGGAGAGACAGAGGTAGTTCCGCCACCCCTTGAGCAGCGCGAACGTCGGGACGTAGTCCTCCGTGGAGAGTGCGCGGCGCAGGAGCGGCAGGTCCTTCCCCACCAATTGTTCCTGGAGATTGATCGTGTTGGTGCTGACCACGGTTCGCTCGCCATTCACACGGGCCCATTCGAGGGCCGGCACCAGGTACGCGAACGACTTTCCTACGCCGGTCCCGGCTTCGAGCAGGAGCACCCCGCCATCGTTGTATCCGTCGGCGATGTGCGCCGCCATGTCGCGCTGGCTGCGACGGTCCTCGTACTGGCCAAGCTCGGCCGCGATCGGTCCGCGCTCGCCGAGGAGGTCCACTACCGCGAACGGATCGATGCGCTCCACCGGGCGGTCGCGGGGGACCTCGACGACGACATACACCTCGGTGGCGGTGTTGTTGATGATCCCGAAGCCGACCCCTGCGTCATGCAGACTGGCAGCGACGCTGAGGTCGGCCCCGGAGGGATCGAGCCGACCCCCAGGGTGGTTGTGCAGCAGCATCTCCCCGCGCGCGGCGGCGGCGGGCAGCGCCAGGACCATGTCCACGGTGCCGCGGGCTACCGCGCGGGCGCCGGTCACGACGCCGTCGCGGTCCACCTGGGCCAGGAAGGAGACCTCCCGCCCACCCGCGGCGGCGATCTCCGCCGCGAGGTAGGCACGGACCCCCGGCGCGAGCCGATCGGTCACGTCTTCAGTTCTTTCTTTTTCGCCGCTGGAAAGAGGACGTTGTTGAGAATGAGCCGGTATCCCGGCGAGTGCGGGTGCAGCGAAAGATCGGTGGGAACGTCGCCGATCTGATGCTGCGGATCTTCGGGGTCGTGGCCGCCGAAAAAGGTCCAGGTACCCTGGCCGTGCTCCCCATGAATGTACTTGACCCAGGGCGCGCCCGGCTCGTCGGCCAGGACGGTGACGCTCGGCTTGAGCCTTCTCCGCATGAACGACGTGGTGAGACCGTAGAAATCGGGGATGACCTGTCGATGGCTCTGCACGAGCATGGTGGCGACGGGATCGATCTTGGCGCTGAAGTTGAAGAGAGTGAACG
>JBOHSC010000006.1:0-2155 GCA_050733115.1 Gemmatimonadales bacterium | reverse complement strand
GCGCTACGTCATCGACACGCACGTACACGCCGACCATCTCTCTGCCGGCCGTGAGCTGGCCGCGGCGGCGGGTGCCGAGTACATCCTGCACGCCTCTGCCGGGGCCCGGTATCCGTTCCGCGCGGTGGAGGATGGCGACGTCCTCCCACTCGGCAACGTGGACGCCCGGGTGCTCCATGTGCCCGGCCACACGCCCGAGCATCTGGCGCTCGTGGTGACGGATCGAACGCGCGGTCCCGAGCCCTGGTTCGTCTTCACCGGACATTCGCTCCTGGTGGGCGACATGGGCCGCACCGAGCTCGCCTCGAGCGCGGAGGCGGGGGCCCGCGCGCTTTTCCCAAGCGCCGAGCAGTTGCGCGCCTTGCCCGACTATCTGGAAGTCCTGCCCGGCGCGTTCGCCGGATCCGTCTGCGGCCGGGGCCTGAGCGGCAAGCCCACCAGCACGATCGGCTTCGAGCGCCGCTTCAACCGCACCTTCTCGCTCATGGACGAGGAGCCGTTCGTGCGGTTGATGCTCCAGGGGATTCCCCCTCGCCCGGAACGTGCCCAGGAGATCCGGGCAGCGAATCTCGGCCTGCCCCTGCCCGTAGAAGCCTGAGCGGATGAGCGGCGCCTCCACGCCGATCCGGCAGGCAGACTCCGCACCCGCCCTTGCGCTCGGTCTGCGGGCCAACTGGCGCCAGTTCTGGCTGTTGGTGCTGGTCAACGCGTTCGTGGGCGCGATGGTGGGCCTGGAGCGAACCGTACTTCCCCTACTGGCGCAGGTGGAGTTCGGCCTGGCCAGCAAGAGTGCCGTGCTCTCCTTCATTGGCACCTTCGGCGTGGTCAAGGCGCTTACCAACTTCTTTGCCGGCCGGCTGAGTGACACCTACGGCCGCAAGCACGTCCTCCTGGCTGGCTGGCTCGTCGGATTGCCGGTCCCATTCCTGGTGATCTGGGCGCCCAGCTGGTCATGGATCGTCTTCGCAAACGTGCTGCTGGGCCTCAACCAGGGGCTCGCATGGTCCACGACTGTCATCATGAAGATGGACCTGGTGGGACCGGGCCAGCGCGGATTGGCGATGGGGCTCAACGAGTTCGCCGGGTATCTCGCCGTGGCCCTGGCGGCACTTGGCACCGGGTACCTGGCCCAGGCGTACGGGCTGCGGCCCGAGCCGTTCTACCTCGGAATCGCCTGTGCCGCCGCGGGCCTCGCCATCTCGCTACTCTTCGTCCGCGAGACGCGCCATCATGTGGCGCTCGAGACCGGGGACTTCCGGTTGCTCCCGGACGCGGCGGGCTACCGTCCGGAGCTCTCCACGCGCGAGATCTTCGCACGGGCGAGCTGGCGCGATCCCGCCCTCTCCAGCGCGAGTCAGGCGGGGATGGTCAACAACCTGAACGACGGCCTTGCCTGGGGGCTGTTCCCACTCTTCTTCGCCGCAGCGGGGCTGGACGTGGCCCAGATCGGAATCCTCAGCTTCATCTATCCCGCCGTGTGGGGCGTGCTCCAGCTCTGGACGGGTGCGCTCTCCGACCGTTGGGGTCGCAAGCGGCTGATCGCGGGCGGCATGCTGGTGCAGAGTGGAGCCCTGGCCGCGATCGCGCTCGTCCGCGGGTTCTGGCCCTGGGTCGGGGCGGCCGCGTTGCTCGGCGCGGGCACCGCGATGGTCTACCCCACACTGCTGGCCGCCGTCGGCGACGTGGCGCACCCGCGCTGGCGGGCCACGGCAGTGGGCGTCTACCGCCTGTGGCGCGACGCCGGGTATGCCGTGGGGGCGCTTCTCGCCGGCGCCCTGGCCGACCTCTTCGGCATGGCATGGTCGATCGGCGCCGTCGCCCTGCTCACCTTCGCCTCCGGTCTACTGGTGGTCGTGCGGATGCCCGAGACGCTCCGCTCTCGTTGATTCGGGTAGAGCCCATCCGCGAAGACGCCGCACCGAGCTTTCACGGGCATCATGCCGTACTTTGCCGTGCTTCACTCCCACTGATGCCGGAGTTTGCCGGATTCCCGCCTTCCCCCTCCACCACCTTCTGCACCGGAAACTCCCCCGTCACATCCGCGGAGGAAACCATCCGTACCGCGACTGTCGCTGGGGATTCGGGCGGCAGCGATTCGGCCAGCGCCCACGCGAACGGCAGAGTAGCGAGCACCAGGAGTCCCGAGATCCAGAAC
>JBOHSC010000005.1:0-3214 GCA_050733115.1 Gemmatimonadales bacterium | reverse complement strand
GGAATATAGCGGGTCCGGGTTGAAACACCTTTCGGGGTCGGTTAACTTCACGGCGAAAGTGAAAATTTTCACGAAAGAAGCGTCTTGGTGCTTCAACCCTACCTGCCCCTCCTGCTCCTGATCGCGTTCGTGGTCGCGAACGCCATTCTGATGTTGGGGCTGTCCCACGTGCTCTCCACGTATCGCCGTACGCCGACCAAGATCGCGCCGTACGAGTCGGGGATGCCGGTCCTGGGCAACGCGCGGGAGCGCTTTTCGGTCAAGTTCTACATGGTGGCGATGCTCTTCATCATCTTCGACATCGAAACCGTGTTCATGATTCCCTGGGCGGTGGCGTTCCGCCAGCTTGGCGACATCGCCGGGCTCCTGATCATCGAGATGTTCGTGTTCATCGTGATCCTGGCCGTCGGGTACGTCTACATCTGGAAGCGGGGGGCCCTGCAGTGGGACTGAGCGGAGCGCAGCCGGAGAGCACGACGGTATCATCGGTTTCCCCCAACTGGGTCACCACCCGCCTCGACTTCCTGACCAACTGGGCCCGCAGCAATTCCCTCTGGCCGATGCCATTCGGCACCGCCTGCTGCGCCATCGAATACATGGCCACCGCGGCCAGCCGGTTCGACATTGCCCGGTTCGGGATGGAGCGCCAGAGCTTCTCCCCTCGCCAGGCCGACGTCCTCATCTGCGCCGGCCGGCTGCCGTTCAAGCTGGCTCCGGTGATCCGCCGCATCTGGGACCAGATGCCCCAACCGAAATGGTCGATCTCGATGGGTGCCTGCGCGTCGTCGGGCGGCATCTTCGACAATTACGCCATGGTCCAGGGGATCGACACGATCATCCCGGTCGACGTGTACGTGCCAGGATGCCCACCCAGGCCGGAAGGTCTCATCTACGGTATCCGGCTGCTGCAGAAAAAGATCATGGGCGAGAGCATCGACGACGATATGCTCCGCCAGGAGAAGCTGGTCGGGCCATCGGGATTCTTTCTGCCCGCCGAGCGGGTGGACGAGCTGAGCGAGCCGTTCGGGAACTCGGTGCACCAGACCCGCACGTCGTGAGCACCATCTCCCCGTCGGTCGCCCCGCTCCGCGCCCACTTCGGCGACGCCGTCGTACGGCACCTGGTCTCGTGCGGCGACACCATCGTGTACGTCGAGCGGGAACGGTCGCACGAGGTACTCGCCTGGCTCAAGGACTCGCCCGACCAGGGCTTCAACTACCTTACCGACGTCACCGCCGTCGAATATCGCGATCCCGAGCGCCCCCTCGAAGTAGTCTACCAGCTCCGCTCGCTCCCGCGCCGTGCCGACCTGCGGGTCAAGGTGGCGCTGGACAAGCGTGCACCGCTCGAGGTCCGCTCCGTCTGGGACCTCTGGCACGGAGCAGACTGGCTCGAGCGCGAGGTCTACGACATGTTCGGCGTGTCGTTCTCCGGCCATCCCGACCTCCGCCGCATCCTGATGTGGGAGACGTACGCGGAAGGCTATCCGCTGCGGAAAGACTTCCCCCTCCGCGGCCATTTCAGCCGGGCGGAGCAGACTCGCCAGGCCCTCGCGGCCAATCCCGAGGCACACTACTCCATGGAAGAGCTGTCCATCGCCGAGGCCTTCGACGAGCTCCCGGCCGAGATGCGGGAGCGTCTGGCGCGCGGTGAGCGAGGATTCCTGCGGTGAGCCTCCGAACGGTGGAAATGGCGCTCGCCACACCCGGTCTCGACGCCGAAGGCCGGCCGTCGCGTATCCCGCTTGCCGTGACCCACAAGGTCGGGCAGTTCGACGAGGATTTCGGCGCCGAGCACATGCTGGTGAACATCGGCCCGCAGCACCCGGCCACCCACGGCGTGCTCCGGCTGGTCATCGAGCTCGAGGGAGAAACCGTCAAACGCTGTATCCCTCATCTGGGCTATCTCCATTCCGGCTTTGAGAAGCTCGGCGAGTACCGGCACTACAACCAGATCGTCCCCCTCACCGACCGCACCGACTACCTCTCCCCCATGGCCAACAACGTCTGCCTTGCCCTGGCGGCGGAGAAGCTCATGGGCCTCGAGGTGCCGGAGCGGTGCCGGGTGCTGCGGGTGATCGCCTGCGAGATGAGCCGGATCATTTCCCATCTCGTCTGGCTCGGCACCACGGGAATCGACCTCGGCGCCTTCACCCCCTTTCTCTGGTCGTTCCAGCAGCGCGAGCGGATCTACAATCTCCAGGAGAAGTGGACCGGCGCACGGCTCACCACCAGCCTCACGCGGGTCGGCGGCATGATGGCCGACATTCCGGACGACTTCGAGGCCGGCCTCCGCGACTTCGTCCGGACCTTTCCGAAGACGCTGGACGAAGTGGACACGATGTTCACCCGGAACGCGATCTGGATCGGCCGCACGCAGGGTGTCGGGGTGCTCACCGCGGAGGAGGCGACCAACTACTCGCTGTCGGGCCCGATGCTCCGGGCGAGTGGGGTCGACTACGATGTCCGGAAGGATCGTCCCTACCTCGACTACGAGACCTACGATTTCGACGTCCCCATCGGCGAGCACGGCGACATCTACGACCGCTACCGCGTCCGGCTGGAGGAGATGACCCAGTCCAACCGGATCCTCGAGCAGGCGCTCGACCGGCTGGCGGGGCTGAAGGGCGCGCCGATCAACTCGGACGACCCGCGCGTGATCCTCCCTCCCAAGTCGCGGGCGATGAGCGACATGGAGGCGATGATCTTCCACTTCAAGCAGGTGATGGAGGGGGTGAAGCCCCCCGTCGGCGAAGCCTACATGGGAATCGAGAATCCCAAGGGCGAGCTGGGGTACTACTTCGTGTCCGACGGGACGGCCAAGCCGGTGCGCTGGCGCATTCGTCCCCCGTCTTTCATCAACCTATCGAGTCTTCCCAAGATGTGCGAAGGCGCACTGTTGTCCGACGTGATCGCCATCAACGCGAGCGTGGACATCGTGATGGGCGAGGTGGACCGGTGAGCGCACAGGGAGCGAATGGCACCGGGACTCACGAGGCGCCCCACGCGCCGGTGTTCGTCGGCGAACCCCGGGCCGCGCTGGAGCGGCTCTTCGGCGACTACCCCACCAAACAGGCGTGCCTCCTCCCGGCACTCTGGATGGTGCAGGAGGCGCGGGGGTGGATCTCGGAGCCCGCCATCGAAGAGGTAGCCGGAGTGCTGGATCTCACGCCGGCGTACGTGAAGGGCGTGGTCACGTTCTACACGATGTACCA
>JBOHSC010000004.1:0-6768 GCA_050733115.1 Gemmatimonadales bacterium | reverse complement strand
GCAAACCCTTTCGCAAAAACGGTTTATACTTTGATGCCACTATAGTCACACTTTGACTAAAATGTGTGACTTGAGTCTCACTGTCAAGCCCGCGTCAGTCGAGCGTTGAGAACTAAACAGTTAGATTCGCCGCATGGTCTTCCGGCGCAGAGCGGCTGCAGTTGGGGCACTTGCCATCCTCGGGTGCGGGCACCCTGCCCCTCCCGCGGCGCCTGCCCCAGCCGCTGCCCCTGCGCCCACCGCACCGCCCAGTCCCGCCAGCGCCTGCCTGATCGGCACCTCCGGCGTTGGATCCCGGGACACCCTGACCGTCATCGTTCCCCAGTCCGACAGCGCAACGGTAGCATCCGCGAACGACTTCGACACCCTCATCCGGCTCGACTGCGAAGGCCGGCCGATACCGGGGCTCGCATCGTCCTGGACTCACGACTCCTCCGGGGCCGTCTGGACCTTCGTGCTTCCTGGCTCCGCGGCGCCCGGCGCGCTCGATGTGGCATCGGCGTGGAACTCGAGCGACAGTGCGTCGGCGGTGCTCGAGGTGAGCGGAGTCAAGGAGGCCGTACCGGCCGATGACGGGAAGCTGGTGGTTACGCTCGAGCACCCCGCGGAGTCGGTGCCGTCGATCTTCGCCGACCGCTCGCTCGGCCTGCCGCACGGTGCGGCCTCTCCCACGATCGTGGTTCGCGCCACCGATGGCCGCGATCCGCGCGACCTGCTCGACACGTCGCCTGATGTCCTCGTCACCGGCGATCCGAACGTCCTCGACTACGCCTCGAAACGGCCGGGCAGCGTCCTCGCGCCGCTGCCGTGGGATCGGGTCTACGTCCTCCTCCTGGCGCCGGAGGGCCGTCCGCCCAGCGCGCTCATCCCCGCCGACTCTTCCGCCTTCCGTGAAGAGCTGGCGCGCGACGCCGTCCGGTCAGAGGCGCGAGCCGCAGAGCCGCCGTACTGGTGGTCCGATCTGAGCGGCTGCTCGGACTCCACGCTGCGCGTTCCCATCGAGACCGGTGGCACCAGCCAGGTCACAATCGGATATCCCGCCTCCGACCCCGTCGCCCGTGCCCTGGCCGAGAGGATCGTAGGCCTTGGTGACAGCTCGTGGTTTGCGCGCGGACTCGCCACCCACGATTTCGAGACGGCGCTCCGCGGCGGCGGGATGGACGCGTACATCCTTCCTCTTCCCCGCCGCTCCCTCGTCCCCTGCCGCGATGCGTCGTGGCCGGCGGGAGCGGCGCTGGTGCCGCTCGTCGAGACGCGCCGCACCGCCATCCTCAGAAAGGACGGTCCGGCGCTGGTCGTGGGCGGAGACGGTAGCCTGCGGCCCGATACCCCTTCGGGCAGTCCGTGAGCTTCCGCGCCCGGCTCCTCGTCGCCTTCGGCGTCGCGGTGGTCGTGCCCCTTCTCGTCTTCGCCGCCGGTGTGCGCAGGGAGATGGACCGCCGCTTGACCGCGGAGTACCGCGCGCGAGTCGGCGCGGCCGTGCAGATGGTGCGTGCTCAGCTCGACCGCGAGGGGGCCGACGTTGCCGGCCGGCTTTCGGCGCTCGCCGCGGAGCTCCCGGAGGACAACCGATTCCGCCTGGGCGTACAGGGCGACCCCTCTTCACGCCGCTATCTGCTCGACCTCGCCGGCGACGCGATGCGACTCTCCGGTCTCTCGTTCCTCGAGATCCAGGACAGCGGGGGCCGCGTGCTGAGCTCGGGGCATTTCAGGAACGCATACGATCGAATGGAGCCGGCGCTGCCCCTGGCCGTCGGCAGCGGCGGGATTTCCATTCTGGTACGTGCGCGCACCGCGGCGGGATCGACAGTCGCGCTCGCTCGAATCGATTCCTTCGTCGTGGCCGGGCGGCGATTCACCATCACCGGCGGCACCTCCGCCGACGCGTTCGTCGGGCGGCTTCCCCACGCGGAAGACCTCGGCGTGGCACTGGCACTGCGAGGTGATTCAGGGTCGCGCGCTCCGGACGCCGTAGTCGGAGAGGTAACGCTGCCGTATCTCGACCTCGCCGGTGGCGCCTCCACGCTCGACACCGCACGGCTGGTGGTGACTGGATCGCCGGCCACACTGGAGCTGCTCCGGCGGAGCGTGACGTCATGGAGCCTGCTCGCCGCCGCCACCACCGGGGCGCTCGCCCTCCTTCTCGCAGCCTGGCTCGCCGCGCGGGTCAATCGCCCGCTCGCCGTACTGGCGGAGAAGACCGCCGCCATTGATCTCGACCGCCTCGACCAGGATTTCTCCTCCGACCGCACCGATGAGATCGGCGCCCTCTCCCGGCTGCTTGGCGCCATGACCGACCGGCTCCGCGCTGGTGCGGCTCGCCTGCGCGAGGCCGAGCGGCGCGTGGCGATGGGCGACCTGGCGCGCCAGGTGAATCACGACATCAAGAACGGCCTGGCGCCGATCCGTCACGTCCTCCGGCACCTCGATGACGTGGCGCGCACCGACCCCGCGGCACTCGCGGGGGTGCTGGCGGAGCGGAAGGGGACGCTCGATTCGAGTCTCGCCTATCTCGACACCCTGGCCCGCAACTACGCCGGCCTCTCGCCCGCACTCTACCGCGAGGCGTGCGACGTGAACGCGGTGGTCGAGGAGATCGCCGCTGCCGTGATGGGGGGACGGCGCCTGAACACCGTTCTCGCGGCCGGCCTTCCGCCCGCCCTCACCGATCGCCTGGTTCTGCGCCGGATCCTCGAGAACCTCGTCGGCAACGCGGTGGACAGCGTCACGGATCGCGAGGGCGGCATGGTCACCGTCACCACCGAGCCATCCGCCGAGGCCCGCGTGCGCATCACCGTGGCCGACACCGGACCGGGGATGAGCCGCGAGCAGCTCGACGGGGCGTTCGACGACTTCTTCACCACCAAGGCGGGCGGCACCGGACTCGGGCTCTCCATCGTTCGGCGGCTGGTGCTCGACCTGGGCGGCGCACTGAGAATCGTGACCGAGCCTGGGGCAGGCACTCGGGCAATCGTCGACCTGCCGGCGGCGGGAGAGGCTCCCCGATGACCCTCGTGATGATCGTGGACGACGTGCCGGCCATGGCCGAGCAGTACGCGTACGACCTCCGCCGGCTCGGCGGCTACGAGGTGATCACCGAGAGTGACGGCCGGCAGGCCCTCGAGCGGCTCGGCGGCGAGGCGGTGGACTGCATCATCCTCGACCTCGAGATGCCGGGGATGGACGGCTTCGAGGTGCTCCGCGCCCTCGAGCGCCGCGGGTCGGAGGTGCCGGTGATCGTCTACACCGGCACCGGCAATTTCGATCGCTGTGTCCAGGCAGTGCGGCTCGGCGCCGCCGGCTTCATCGACAAGGCGGAGCCGATGGAGCGGGTGGTCCAGGAAATCGCGGGTGCCGTCGAGCGGCACCGCCTTCGAGCGGAGGTCGGCGCACTCAAGCGCCGGCTCGAGGGGGAGAGCTCGCTCATCGGGGCCAGTGCCGCGATGGCGCGGCTCAAGGAGATGATCTCGCGGGTGGCGCCGGTGCCGAGCACGGTGCTGGTGACTGGGGAGAGCGGGACCGGCAAGGAGCTGGTGGCGCGCGATCTCCATCGCTTCGGCCCCAACCCCGCCGGTCCCTTCGTGGCCATCAACTGCGCGGCGCTGCCCGAGTCCCTGGTCGAGAGCGAGCTCTTCGGGCATGAGCGCGGCGCGTTCACCGGGGCCTCGGCCACGAGGAAGGGGGCGTTCGAGTCGGCAGAGCGGGGGACGCTTTTTCTCGACGAGATCGGCGAGCTGCCGCTGCCGGCGCAGGCCAAGCTGCTGAGAGTGCTCGAGGAGCGGAAGGTGACCCGGGTCGGCGGAACCCGTGCCCTGGCGGTGGAGACGCGAGTGTTGGCCGCGACCAATCGCGACCTTCAGGCCGAGGTGGCGGCGGGGAGGTTCAGGGAGGATCTCTACTACCGGCTCAACGTCATCGAGATCAACGTGCCGCCGTTGCGCGAGCGGCTGAGCGACGTGCCGGAGATCGCGGGAAAGTTCGTCACTGCCATCTGCTCGCGCTTCGGGATGAAGAAACAGAAGATCGCGCCGGAGGCGCTGGATCTTCTCATGGCTTACGAGTGGCGCCGCAACAACGTCCGCGAGCTCCGGAACATCGTCGAGCGGATGATCATCGCCACCGACGGCGAGGTGATCGGCCCGGCGCAGGTGCCGGCGGAGATTAGCGGTGCGGCGACTCGCTCCGGCGACGGCGCGCCGACGTCACAGAGCTTTCAGGATCAGCGGGAGGAGGCCGAGCGGAGGATCGTCGTCGCGGCCCTGGAGCGGAACGGTTGGCAGATTACGAAGACGGCGGCCGACCTCGACCTGGCCGACCACGCGAGCCTGCTCAAGATCATGCGGAGACTGGGGGTGCGGAGGCCCGGGTCAGCGCCGTGATCCCGGGGGAGCTTGTTCGCGCATCATCGCCCAGAAGCCGCGGGGGTCCAGAATGGGGATGGGCGACTGACCGGCGATCGACAGAAGGTCTCGATCTCCCGTAACCAGGACCTCGGCCCGACCAGCTATCGCGGAAGCAAGCACCCGAAGGTCATCGCGATCGCGAAGGGGGATTTGCGGGAGGTTCGACGGCTCGGGTACGAGCGTCCGCTCCCCGAGTAACTGCTCGATCTCCGATACGATCCGCTTTGGGAAACCCAACTTCTCACCCAATGTCCTTCTCAATTCCATCAGTACTACTTCGCCCACCAGCAGCTCATGCTCGGTGAGCCCGTAACGAAACACGTCCTCACAGAGCGCGCGCGTCGCGAACGCGCTCACGAGGACGTTGGTGTCGAGGAAGACCTTCACGAGACGTCGCGGAAGACATCCTCGTCGGTGAGATACCCGCGGGCTTCAGCGAAGGGAAGTGCCTGGCGCCGGAGCTGCTCGAAGCGCATGAGCGAGAGCTGCCGGCGCAGCGCCTGACGGACGACCTCGCTCTTGGTCATCCCGGTCTGGCGGCAGACGGCATCGAGAAGCCGGGACAACTCGGCGTCGAGTCGGGGGCGAGTGGCGATGGCATGTCATACAACCGTGTTCCTCTGGACACTATCACCAATGGTGAACGTGTCTTGCCGGACACGCCCCTGTCTCGACTGTACTTGGACCTCCTCGCCAAGCTACCAGATCCCATCAACTTAGGATGAACCGTTCACCAGCTCTTCCTCTGGCACTACGAGTGCCTTTACCCCCGGCGCCCGAAGTCTCCCGCGCCGCCGGCGCCATACCCCAGGAGGAGCAGATGCCACGCATCGCCGCCAGCTTCACCGTTCTCGCCGCCATTGCTCTCGCCGCCTGCGGCGAGAAGGGCAAGGCGACCAGCACTGCCGAAGTGACCACGCCGTCCGTCGCCGAGTCGGGCGCCACGGTCGGCACGCCTACCAGCACGACGACCGCGGCTCCGGTGAGCTACGCCGACGCCGAGACGGCGTTCCGCCACGGTGAGTATGCCGACGCAGTCACCAAGTTCGAGAGCTACACCCACGGCAATCCCGACAATGCGTGGGGCCACTACATGCTCGGTCTCTCCGCGTGGAAGTCGGGCCACCACGAGCGCGCCATCCAGGCGTTCGACGTGGCTCTCTCGATCGAGCCGACCAACCGGAAGGCGCTCCTCAACTCGGCGCGCGTCCTGCTCGAGACCAACCAGCCCGACGAAGCGCTCGACCGGGTGCAGAAGGCGCTCTCGATCGAGCCTCTCTCGAGTGAGGCACTGCGTCTGCTCGGCCGCGTCAATGCCGAGCTGGGGCACAATGACGACGCTGTGGACGCGTACCAGCGCGCCCTCGCGATCGACGACAAGGATGTCTGGGCGATGAACAACCTGGGATACCTGTACATCCAGCAGGGCAGGAGCGACGCCGCGCTGCCGCCGCTGGCACGGGCGGTGGAAATTCGCGGTAACGTGCCGGTATTCCAGAACAACCTCGGCACCGCGCTCGAGCGCACCGGCCACCTCGACGCGTCCAAGTCGGCATTCGAAAACGCCCTCGCGGCTGACAGTACGTACGAGAAGGCGTCAGTGGGCCTGGCACGGGTCACAGCACGGATCGAAGGCACCGACACGGCGACGGTGGATCTTGCCGGCCTGGCGAAGCAGTTCCAGGATCAGATCGAGCAGTGGCGTACAGCGACGGTGGCGGAGGACTCGACGCAGGTGGATTCGACGAGGGCGGATTCCGCGCAGGCGGGGACGATGGTGAGAAACAGCGTCACGCAGTAGTGGGCAGGTCCATTACAAGAGGCACGGAGGGCACGGAGACCTGGGTCTTTGTGCCCTCGTTTTTTCATTACTAAAAGGTGCATCCTTCCAGGCCTGCGCTCGGATCCAGCGTGAAGTGCAGCAGGCCACAGTGGCGTGATCCGAGAGCACCTAAACTGCTGCCATCGGGATTTCGAGCTCGAACGCGCCCGGCGCAAGGATGACCCCGGCAGCAAAGCGACCGTCCGCACACCTTTGTTCCTCACCATCCTCCCCGCTTTAACCGGCGGACGGCCGATAGTATCCGCGAGTAGGGTGCCGCCCCAGAGCCCGCTTCGCCCACACTCGATCCACCAGCCGCCTCGTCCTCTCTCTTGCTGAGCTAAACCACGGGTCGGGCCCGAAACTCCGGACGCCCGCCTATGCACGGCAATTTCCCGTATATGTCGGCGTCGACACCGCCAAGCGCTTCCACGTCCTCGTGGCGCTCGGTCCTGATGGGCGACGCACGAAAGCGTTTAAGGTGATCGTGAGCAAATCCGGCTTCGAAGCCGCCGACGCTCACCTCAGGGCCCTGTATCCCAG
>JBOHSC010000003.1:0-6462 GCA_050733115.1 Gemmatimonadales bacterium | reverse complement strand
CAACGGCGCCGGCAAGACCACACTCATGCACGTGGCCTACGGACTCCTGCGCCCCGACCACGGCGAGATTTGGGTGCATGGGGCACTTGTGTCCATTCCCTCCCCTCGCGCAGCACGCCGGCTCGGCCTCGGGATGGTCCACCAGCACTTCACCTCTGTGCCGGCACTGACCGTCGCGGAGAGCGTTGCGCTCGCCGCCGGATGGCCGGTGGCGCGCTCGGCGCTGGGGGCACGGGTGCGCGAGCTGAGCGAGGGAATCGGGCTGCCGCTCGACCCCGATGCGCGCGTGGAGTCGCTCACGGTGGGGCTCAAGCAACGACTCGAGATCGTCAAGGCGCTGGCGACAGACACGCGGATACTCCTCCTGGACGAGCCGACGGCGGTGCTGGCGCCGATTGAAGCTGAGGAGCTGCTGCGGGTTGTGCGGCGGTTCACCGAGCGTGGAGGATCGGCGGTCATCATCACGCACAAGCTCGATGAGGCCCTCGGCGCAGCAGACAGCGTGACGGTGCTTCGGCGGGGCCAGGTGGTGACGAGTGGACCGGCGGCCGACTACGACGCGCCATCCCTGGCGAGCGCAATGATCGGAGATCCCGGCCCGGCGGACGCCGGCCCGGAGAGGGGCACGGCTGTGCCCAAGGCCCCTTCCCCCGGCCACGTCCTCGTCCTCGCGACCGACCTCGACATTCCCCGTGAGGTCGGCATCGGCATCGCCGTGCGGAAAGCGTCGCTCGCCATCCGGGCCGGCGAGATTATCGGTGTGGCGGCGGTGGAAGGAAACGGCCAGCGTGAGTTGCTGCGCGCAGTGGCAGGGAGAGTTCACCCGCTCCGTGGCGCGCTGAAAGTGGCGACACCCGTGGGCTTCATCCCGGAGGACCGCACTACAGAGGGGCTGATCCTGCAGCTCTCGCTCACAGAAAACGTCGTTCTCGGTTCGACCGAATCGGCGCCGTGGGTCCGGAAGCGGCGCATCGACTGGCGCGCCGCGAGGGAATACACCCGCGGGCTCATAGCCGACTACGGGGTGGTGGCGCCGGCGCCCGACGTCCCCGCCGCAAGCCTGAGCGGTGGCAACCAGCAAAAGGTGGTAGTGGCAAGAGAGCTCGCTCCCGCGCCGCGGGTAGTGGTCGCGGAGGATCCGACGCGCGGGCTCGACATTCGCGCCACCGAGTACGTCCATGCGAGAATCCGCGCGGCGGCGGCTGGAGGCGCGGCCGTTCTGCTTCATTCGAGCGATCTCGACGAGGTGCTCGATCTCGCCGATCGGGTGGTGGTCATGTCGCGGGGCTTGCTCGTCGAGGTGCCGCCAGGTGCTTCGCGAGCTGTGATCGGAGAAATGATGGTGACCGGTGGGCGCTAGGACTCCGGTCGCGGCACTTCTGGTCGGAGTCGTGATCCTCGCGGCGGGACTCCAGCTCGCCGGCTATGATGCCCCCGCCGCGCTGGGCGCGCTCTGGAACGGCGCATTCGGCTCGTGGTACGCCTTCACCTCCTCAACGCTCGTCCGCTCCGTGCCGCTCATCATCATCGGGCTAGGCATCGCGCTCTCGTTCCGGGCCGGCGTATTCAACATTGGTGGCGAGGGCCAGTTCTACGCCGGAGCGATGGCCGCGACCTGGGTGGGCCTGCACGCGGGCGGCCTTCCTGCGACGCTCGCCATCCCCGCCACGTTGATCGCCGCGGGTGCGGCCGGTGCGCTGTGGATCGTGGTGCCGGTGGTGCTCAAGACCCGCTTCGGAGTGCTGGAGGTGATCAGCACGCTGCTGCTCAATTTCGTGGCGGAGTCGCTGGTGAGCCTCATGGTGCAGGGCCCGCTTCAGGAATCGCAGCATATCTACCCCCAGAGCGATCCGATCGCCGAGTCCGCACGGCTTCCCCTGCTGCCCGGAACGCGGCTGCACCTGGGCATCGCGCTCGCTCTCTCGAGCGCCGTGGCTCTCTGGTACGTCTTCAACCGCACACTCTGGGGGTTCCGGCTCCGGGCGGTAGGCACAGGGCCGAAGGCCGCCGCGATGAGCGGTCGAATCGACGTGCACGGCATGATGGCGGCGGCGCTCCTCCTTTCGGGGATGTTGGCGGGAATGGCCGGTGGGGTGGAGGTAGGGGGCGTCTCCTACGCCCTCTACCAGAACCTCTCGCCGGGCTACGGCTTCACGGCAATCGCCGTCGCACTGCTGGCGCGGCTCAACCCTCTTGGCGTCGTCGCGGCTGGAATCCTCTTCGGCGCGCTCGAAGCCGGAGCGGGTGCCATGCAGCGCGACGCTGGAGTGCCGGCGGTTGCGGTGTACGTCGTTGAAGCGGTCGTCATCGTCGTTGTGCTGCTGGCCGATACATTCGGCCGGAGAACGCTGCCCGTGACTGGGCGTTCTGCGGTGGGCGGAGCATGACCGAGCTCGAGCCGGTGGTGAGTGGCTTCCTCGCGGCGGCGGTCCGGGTCGGCACGCCGCTTCTCCTCGCCGCTACCGGCGAGACCGTCACGGAGCGGTCAGGGGTCATCAACCTCGGCCTCGAGGGAATGATGCTCGCGGGCGCGCTGGCCGCGACGCTCGGTGCCTCCTCCGCAGGGCCGTGGACCGGCGTGCTGCTCGCCATGGCCGCCGGGATGGTGCTCGCGGCGGCGTTCGCCCTCGTCGCGGTTGGCGCCCGGGCCGATCAGATCATCGCCGGTACGGCGCTCACTCTGGCCGCCGTAGGCCTCACCGGGACGATCTACCGCCGCGCCTACGGCGCGGGCGGCGCCGGCCTGAACCTTCCGACCCTCGCTCCGATTCCGGTTCCGCTCCTCGAGCGAATTCCGGTGCTGGGACCCGCATTCTTCGACCAGCCGGCGCCGACCTACATTGCGTTGCTGGCGCTCCCCCTCGTCTGGTGGCTGTTGTTTCGAACGAAGCTCGGCCTGGCACTCCGCGCTACCGGGGAGGGGGCGGCACTCGCCCGCGCGGCGGGCGTTCGCACGACGCTCATCCGGATCGGTGCGACGGTGGTGGGTGGCGGCTTCGCTGGGCTTGCCGGGGCGACGCTGGTTCTGGCCCAGGTGGGGACGTTCGTGGAGAAGATGACAGCGGGGCGTGGCTACGTGGCGATCGCGATCGTGGTGCTGGGGCGCTGGCATCCGGCCGGAGTCGGGCTGGCGGCCCTTCTCTTCGGCGCCGCCTCCGCGCTTCAATTCGTCTTTCAGGCAATGGGCCTGTCGGTGCCCTACCAGCTCTTCCTGATGCTGCCGTATGTGCTCGCGCTGCTGGCGCTGGCCGGCGCTGTGGGGCGGGTGCGGGCGCCAGCCGACCTCGGCAGGCCCTAGTCCTCCGCAGCGAGGGCGTCTCGAGCCGCCACGATGATCTCACGCACCTTCTCCTTGAGCGCCGGCACGTCGGCGGTGGTGAGACCCGCTGTCTCGACCGGCTCGAGGACCTGTACCACGGCGGTCGAGCGACCGAATCGCCAGTCGTGCTTGGGCAGGGCGGTGCTGGTGCCGTGCAGGGCGAGCGGCAGGATCGGCACACCAGCGTCGATGGCCAGGCGGAAGGCTCCGTCCTTGAAGGGAAGGAGGTCGGAGGTGGTGGACCTGGTCCCTTCCGGGAAGATCATCACCGAGACCCGGTTTTTGAGCACTTCGCGGCACCGGGCCATCGCCTCGATGGCGCTGGGTCCGAAGCCTCGCTTGACGGGGATGTCGCCGGCCAGGCGCATGAGCCAGCCGAGCAGCGGGAGGCGGAAGAGCTCGGCCTTGGAGAGCCACTTCATCTCCCACGGCAGGTGGCTGATCAGCAGAATGTCGGCGAAGGACTCGTGGTTCGACACCACTACGTAGGGGCGGCGGGGGTCGGCGGGGATCGGGCCGGTGCGGCGGAAGCGCCAGAGCGGATTCAGCGCCGCCTCGAGTACGGCGATCTTCCGGAACAAGTAGCCGACGTAGTACCGGCCCTTGTCGAACGGCGCAGTGACCAGCCAGGTCACGAACATGACGGGAAGCCAGAGCACGATGCAGAGCACCAGCACCAGCCAGGCCCAGATGGAAGCGATAGATTGCCAAAGGCGTGACACGATTCCCATCCCGAGGGTGTTCGAGGCGGGGTAACCTTACACAGGAATCCAACGCATGGCTACAGGTGCGCCGAGTACCCCGGTGGACGCCGAGGGCGGTGGGGCGGAGCGGTCGGTCGCCATTACCGGCCTCTTCGTCCTCGCCGTCTTCTACACGCTCTATTTCGCGCGCTCGTTTTTTCTGCCGATCGTCCTCGCACTCCTCCTCGACTTCCTGCTGAGCCCGGTCATCCGCTTCCTCAAGGGGCTCCGGGTGCCGGAGCCAGTGGGCGCGATGCTCGTGGTGGCGGGGCTCCTGGGGCTGATCGGCGCCGGTGCCTACAACCTGATCGACCCCGCCCGCGAGTGGATGGGCAAGGCGCCGGCGAGCATACAGAAGGTGCAGAGCCGGCTGCGCGAGCTGCGGAAGCCGGTCGAGCAGGTGTCGCGTACCGCCGACCAGGTCGAGGCGGCCACCAATCTGGGGAAGAGCGGGGCCCAGGAAGTAGTGGTACGGGGACCGAGGATGAGCGAGCGACTCTTCGGCTCTACCCAGAGCCTCATCACCGGCGCGCTGGAGATGTTCGTCCTGCTCTACTTCCTGCTTGCCGTGGGCGATCTCTTCCTCCAGAAGCTGATCAAGGTGCTCCCGCAGCTCACGGACAAGAAGAAGGCGGTGATGATCCTGCGGGAGACAGAGTCGTCGATTTCCACCTATCTGGTGACGGTGGCCCTGGTCAACGCGGGGCTCGGATGCGTGGTTGCCCTCGTCATGTGGCTGGTCGGCATGCCGAACCCGCTCCTCTGGGGTGCGCTCGCGGGGGTGGCAGAGTTCGTGCCGTACCTCGGCGCCGGCGCCATGCTCGTCGTACTCTCGCTCGCGGGGCTGATCACTTTTCCGACGGCGGGTCACGCCTTCCTGGTGCCGGGCAGCTACATGGTCGTCAATCTTCTCCAGGCCAATTTCGTCACGCCCGCGTTGCTCGGGCGCCGGCTTACCCTGAATCCGGTAGCGATCCTCATCGGGCTGGTCTTCTGGTGGTGGCTCTGGGGAGTCGGTGGGGCGTTCATCGCGGTACCGCTGTTGGCGACGTTCAAGATCTTCTGCGACCACATCGAGTCGCTGACGCCGATCGGCGAGTTTCTCGGGAACTGAAGGAGAGAGAGTGGAGCGGTTGACGATCGAGGAGTGCGCGAGACTGGAGTGTCTGGACGGACGAGTGGACTATTCGCGGGTTCGCCTGCATCGCGCCGGCAGCGGCGGTCTGTTCCGCCATCTGGTGCTGTGGGCCAGCCGCGGGCGGCCGATCGCGCTCGGCAACCACGTATTCCTCCCTTGGCGCTGTGACGGCGACCTGGCCGTGCTGGCCCACGAGCTCACCCATTGCGGACAGTATCAAGCCTGGGGCCCTGTCAGGTACTACGCTCGTGGCGCCGTGGCGCAATCTTCCGATCTGCTGTACCGGACGCTTGGAATCGGCCGCAGCCCATATGACTATCGGTTGGATCCGGGGAAGCAGTTCGACGAGTACGGGATGGAGCAGCAGGCAATGATCGTCGAGGACACCTTTCGCGGTCGAAGTCTACCCGGCTCCGTCGGCCTGATCGCTCGAGCCCGATGACGCGCCCTCTTCCGGCAACTTGTCTTCCCAGAGCGCCAGAATGTTTCCATCGGGATCGGCCACCATCGCCATGATGCCCCACGCCTGCTGAGTGGGCTCGGCGGTGAATCGGACCCCCCGGTCGTGGAGCTCTCCGCAGTAGTGGAGCAATCCCGATACGTACAAGGTGATTCCAGTGTGCCGCCCCACCAGCGCCGTCGCGTCGGCGTGCACCGCGGGATGCACCCCTATCCGGGTTCCCCCGTCGAAGAACTCAGCGCCGAACGATCCCTGTTTCGACACCGGCAGTCCGAGCCGATCGCGATAGAACTCGGTGGCGCGCGCGATGTCGCTGACGAAGATCGCCACGCTGTAGATGGAGGGAGGGGGAGCGGTCACCCGATCCACCCTCCTCTCAGCATGCCGTCCAGGAGTCGGAACAGCAGCACCGCGAGAGCGATGGCGCCGGCGGTGAGAAGAAGGAGCCCCACGGAGAGCAACACCATGAACCCCCGGCTCGACTTCGCGGCGCCGACCGGCTGACCGAGGTGCTCCTCGAGCAGCGCGAGGTTCCGCATGTTCGCCTTCCAGGCCACGTCGAAGAGATCGCCGAATATGGGGATCTCGCCGACCAGGGTGTCCACCGCGACGTTCCAGCCCATTCGAAGTAGAAGGCTGCGGGGGACGCCGATCCGCGCCGACTCGGCGATGATGTAGAGCGAGAGTGCTCCGGCGATCAGATCGCCCAGGCCCGGCACGAGGCCGATGATCATGTCGAGGCCGAAACGAATCCGGGTGCCCGGCACGCGAAAGGAACTGTCGAGGATCCATCCGACCCGTC
>JBOHSC010000002.1:0-5873 GCA_050733115.1 Gemmatimonadales bacterium | reverse complement strand
CAGGAAGGCGACCGGGACGAACACCGCGCAGAGCACCAGCGCGATGGCGATGATCGGTCCGCTCACTTCCTCCATGGCCTTGTACGACGCCTCGCGTGGAGAGAGCCCCGCCTCGATGTTGCGCTCGACGTTCTCCACCACCACGATCGCGTCGTCCACCACGATGCCGATCGCGAGCACCAGCCCGAAGAGCGACAGCGTATTGATCGAGAAGCCGAAGGCGAGGAGGATCGCGAACGTGCCCACGATCGACACCGGCACCGCCACCAGCGGAATCACCGAGGCCCGCCACGTCTGGAGGAACACCACCACCACGATCACCACGAGGAGGATCGCCTCGAAGAGCGTCTTCACCACTTCGCGGATGCCGTCGCGCACGTTGGTGGTGGGATCGTAGACGATCCTGTAGTCCACGCCCTGCGGGAAGTTCTTCTTGAGCTCCTCCATGGTGGCACGGACCGTGGTGCTGAGATCGAGCGCGTTCGAGCCCGGTGCCTGGAAAATGCCGATGCCCACGGCATCCTTGTTGTCGAGCATCGACCGGAGCGAATAGCTCCCCGAGGCCAGCTCGATCCGGGCGACGTCACGGAGGCGGGTCAGCTCGGCGCCGGCGCCGGTTTTGATGATGATGTCGCCGAACTCCTTCTCATCGAGGAGGCGGCCCCGCGCGTTCACGCTGAGCTGATAGTCCACGTGGTTGGGCATCGGCGGTGCGCCCACCACGCCGGCGGCCACCTGGACGTTCTGCTCCCGGATCGCCGAGACGATGTCGGAGGCGGACAGTCCCCGCGCCGCCACCTTCTGCGGATCGAGCCACACCCGCATCGCATAGTCGCCGCCGCCGAAGACCTGCACCTGCCCCACGCCGTTGACCCGCCCCAGCACGTCCTTGATCTGGAGCAGGGCGTAGTTCCTGAGATAGACGATATCGTACCGGTTGTCGGGTGAGACGATGTGCACCACCATCGTGAGGTCGGGCGAGCTCTTGACCGTGGTGACGCCAAGGGTGCGCACCTCTTCCGGGAGGCGGGGTACCGCTTGGCTCACCCGGTTCTGCACCTGCACCTGCGCCAGATCGACGTCGGTGCCGATCTTGAAGGTGACGGTCAACGTGAGCACGCCGTCCGACGTGGCCTGCGACGACATGTACAGCATGTTCTCGACGCCGTTGATCTGCTCCTCGAGCGGCGTCGCCACCGCCTCGGAGAGCACGCGCGGGTTGGCGCCGGGATAGACGGCGCGCACCACGATGGACGGCGGCACGACTTCGGGGTACTCGCTGATCGGCAGCGTGAACATCGCCAGCGCGCCGCCCAGGAAGACGACGATCGAGAGCACGGCCGCGAAGATCGGCCGGTCGATGAAGAAGCGTGAGAAATTCATCGGTCAGTGCCCCACGTTCGCGAGCACGGAATCGGGAGCCATCGGCGCGACGGTCGGCGTGACCTTCATGCCGGGCCGGACGCGCTGGAGCCCGTTGATCACGACCTTCTCGCCGCCCTTGAGGCCCGAGGTGACGACGCGGAGGCCGTCGACCAGGCGTCCCGGCTCGATCGAGCGGTACTCCACCGTGCTGTCCGGCTTGAAAACGAGGACGAACTTCTTGTCCTGATCGGTGCCGACGGCGCGGTCGACCACCAGCGTGGCCCGGTATTTCCCGCTGCCCACGAGCTTGATCCGGGCGAAGAGTCCCGGCGTGAAGACGCGGTCCTTGTTGGAGAAGACCGCCCGCGCGCGGATGGTGCCGGTGGCCGCGTTGAGCCGGTTGTCCACGAAGTCCACGTAGCCCTTGTGGGGGAACAGCCCGTCCTCGTTGGCGAGGCCCATGTAGATCGGGTTGCGCACGTCGCGCGAGCTCGGGCGGGTGCCGGCCCGGGCCAGCATCGAGTACTTGAGGTAGGTCTGCTCGTCGCCCTCGAAGTAGGCGTAGATCGGATCGAGAGAGACGACGGTGGTGAGCAGGGTGGCCGTCGGCGGCCCCGCCTGCACCAGGTTGCCAGCGGTGACCAGCGCGTTGCTGACCCGCCCCGCGATCGGAGAGCGGACGAGAGTCCAGTCGAGGTTGAGCCTTGCGGTCTGCACCGCCGCCTCGGCGGCGCGCACCGCGGCGCCGCCCTGCGCTTCGGCACTCGTCCGGCTGTCGAACTCCTCGCGCGAGATGGCCTGCACGTCCACCAGCTTCTGCGCGCGCTCCACCTCGCGCGCCGCCAGCGCGGCGCCGGTGCGCGCCTGTTCCAGCTCCGCCTGAGCGCGCTCGAGATCGGCCTGGTAGGGACGAGGGTCGATCTCGAAGAGCACCTCCCCCTTCGGCACTTCCTTGCCTTCGGCTAAGGCGACGCGCTTGATGTAGCCGGAGACGCGGGGCCTGATCTCGACGGCGTCCACCGCCTCGAGGCGTCCGGTGAACTCGTCCCACTCGGTCACGTCACGCTCGGGCACGACGGCGACGGTGACCGCGGGGGGTGGCGGGGGAGGGGGCGGGCTGGCGCGGCACCCGGCGGCGGTGAGCGCGAAGACGACGGCCGATAGCGTGCGGCCCCAGCGGTTCTGCATGCGCGCCTCCATGGCGATCCGGACCAGGCCGGTGAGACCGTGACACCGGCGTAGTATGACAGTCATACAATTATCTAACTATTGTCACCAACAAAACACGTCACGCGCCCACCCGCCGTAAGAGTGCTTTCGTGTAGGCCGCGAGGATGTCCTTCCGGACGTCGCACTTCAGGAACTGCCCCTGGCGCTGCGCCGTGACCAGCCCGGCTCGGACCAGCTCCTTGATGTGGTGCGAGATGGTGGCCTTCGACACCGGGAACTGCTGCCGCAGCTCGGAACAGGCGCAGGGGTGCTCGTTCGCGATGGCCTCCAGCAATGCCACCCGCCGCGGATCGGCCAACGCCTTCGCGATGAGCTCGAACTGCTCCGGTTTCAACGCTGTGCGTGAGGCTCGTCCGTTTTTCATCGGTCAAATAGTTATCGAACTACCTGACGCTTGTCAAGCGGAGGCGTCCGGCGCCTCCCGGACCATTCCCCGCTCGAGCCAGCTGTGCTCGCCCCTCAGCACCCGCTGCGCCGTGCGGTAGGTCGCCACGTCGTCGTTGTCGAACACCGCGGCGAAGCGCTCCTCGACCCGCCGCCGGGCATGCCGGCTGAACAGGTCGGCCAGCTCGGCGGGACCACGATTCGCGGGGTCCTCGGTCACCATCGCCTGCGCGCGGCTGCACGCCGCGCTGATGGCGAGGAGCTCCGCGCCGATCTCCACCAGGCGTCCCAGCACCGCCTGGCGCTTTTCCAGCCTGGGGCCGAACCGGACCATGCAGTGGAAGAGCGTACGCGCGAGCTTGCGGCTGGCGCGATCGGCGAATCGCACATGCCTGGCCAGGGGGCCGAACTCACCGTAGCCGAGCCGTCCGCGGATCCCGAACCAGAGTCGCGGATACCAGGCGGCGTAGAAGGCGCCCGCCCTGAACAGCGCGCCGATCTTGCCGCGCGCCGGCGTCTTCGGGTCGATCAGCGCTCCTGCCACCTTCAGATGGGTGTCCACCGCCTCGCGGGCGATGAAGAGTCGCATGATCTCGCTCGACCCCTCGAAGATCAGGTTGATGCGGAAGTCGCGCATCATCCGCTCCACCGGGTCGGGGCGCTCGCCGCGTCCCCGCAGGCTGTCGGCCGTCTCGTATCCCCGGCCGCCCTTGATCTGCAGGGTATCGTCCACCATGCGCCAGCCCATCTCGGTGTTCCACATCTTGGCCAGCGCCGCCTCGAGGCGGATGTCGGTGCCGCCGCGGTCGGCCATGAGCGAGGCGAGGTCGGCCACCGCCTCCATGGCGAAGAGATCGGCCGCCATCCGTCCGATCTTCTGCGCGATGGCGTCGTGCTTGCCCACCGCCTGGCCCCACTGCACCCGTTCGGCCGCCCAGCGCCGGGAGATCTCGAGGCAGCGCTTGCCGCCGGCCACCGCCGAGGCCGGCAGCGTGAGACGCCCGGTGTTGAGGGTGACGAGCGCAAGCTTGAGTCCCTTCCCGTCGCCCCAGAGGACGTTCTCCGCCGGCACCTTCACGCCGGTGAAGCGGATGATCCCGTTCTCGATGGCCTTGAGACCCATGAAGTGGAGACGCTGCACCACCTCGACCCCCGGCCAATCGGTCTCGACGATGAAGGCCGTGATCTTTTTCGGACCGGTGCGGGCCATCACCACCATCAGCTCGGCGATCGTCCCGTTGGTGCACCAGAGCTTCTCGCCGTTCAGGATGTAGTGCGTGCCGTCGGGAGAAAGCACCGCGGAAGTGCTCATCGCGGCGGGGTCGGAGCCCACGTTCGATTCGGTGAGGGCGAAGGCGCTCACCGCCCCCTTCGCGAGGCGGGGAAGATACCGCTTCTTCTGCTCCGCCGTGCCGAAGAGCTTGAGCGGCTGCGGGACGCCGATCGACTGCGCCGCCGAGAGGAGGGCCGTGAGATTGCCATCCACGCTCGTCACCAGGCCGATGGCGTGGGTGTACGCCGTCTGGCTCAAGCCAAGGCCGCCGTACTCCTTCGGGATCTTGATGCCGAAGGCGCCGATCTGGCGGAGGCCGTCGATCACCGCCGCCGGAATCTTCCCTTCGCGGTCGATGAGGTCGCTGTCCACCTTCTCCCGCAGGAACCGCTCGAGGCGCTCCATGAACGGCCGGGCCTCCTCGATCTCCCCGGGGTCCATGCGGGGAAAGGGGTGGACCAGCTCGAGCCTGAACGAGCCCTCGAACATCTGGCGCACGAAGCTCGGCGCCACCCACTCCTTCTCACGCGCCGCTTCGGCGACCTCGCGTGCCTCCTGCTCGGTGGCGAGACCGGTGATCGGCGGGGCGGGGGAGAAGGGCTTCGTGAGGAGCTCAGTCATGGCTTGCACGCTCGGTGAGATGTGAGGGGCCGGACGCGGAGAGGCCCCGGAGGCCGTGGACCACGAGGTCCACCACGTGGCGCTTGCGCCGCTCGAAATCGTCGGGGTGATCGAAAGCGACGCCGACCGCCGGGGCGACCGTGCGCGCGTGCACGAGCGGGAACCAGCAGAGGGCGATGACGCTCAGCAACAGCTGCGCGGCGTCATCCGAGTGCGCATCGTCGAGCCCCAGCTCCTCGCTGATGGCCGCGAGCGCCTCCTGGCCGGCGGTGAGATGCGCCTCGCCCTCGAGGTGGCCGGCCCCGTTCAGTGCCTCCCGCTCGATCAGGCGGACGAAGTTGGGCCTCGCGGCGAGGAAGTCGAAGTAATCGGAGACGGCGCCGGCCAGGATGTCCTCACCGCTCCGGTGGCTCGACAGCGCGCGGGCCCGACCCTCGCGCACGGCCTCGCGCACCTCGCTGAAACAGCGGCCCAGCACCGCCTGATAGAGCTCGGCCTTGGAGCCGAAGAAATAGCCGGGCGTGCCTCGGGAGACGCCGGCGGCGGTGCCGACGGCGCCGAGACTCGTCGCGTCATAACCCAGATCCGCGAAGAGCCGCTCGGCGGCGTCGAGGATGGCGGTGCGGGAGCGATGAGCGTCACGGGTCAGGGGTTGCATGGGACCGGTCGCAGATTTGGGGTTTCGGCTCAGGGTGTCGGCCAGCGAGAAACATGGCTTGCTTGTTGTACAGCAAGTTATGTACTCGTTTGAGCCTACGCAAGATGGAACCAAGGGGACGGGGCCTGGTACGACCCCTACGCGCTCCTCCTGGCCAGCTCCCGCTCCTGCTGTTCCAGTGGTGCCTGCAGATAGGCCTCCCGCGCCGCCGCCACGAGCGCAAACGCACCCTTCGGCGCCACCTTCCGGAAGAGCGGCAGGTAGTCCTGCCACTGCACGAGTATCGTTCGCGCGCGCGGGCTCACCGTCTTCTCCTCGTGCTCGCGCACCAGCCGCTGGAGC
>JBOHSC010000001.1:0-4239 GCA_050733115.1 Gemmatimonadales bacterium | reverse complement strand
GGCGGCGCGCCGCCGCTGGCCGGGGCTGACCACCCTGCCCTGCAGGGAGGCGAAGAACGTGGTCGCCGCGGTTCGCGCGGGGGAAGCGGACGCCGGTTGCCTCCCGATCGAGAACTCTCTGATCGGGTCGGTCACCACGACCTACGACCTCCTCGAGGAGGCGTTCGGAGACGGGTCGCTGCGTCTCACCCACGAGATCCTCTATCCCGTGCATCACACCATCATGTCGGTGCCGGGGGCAAAGCTCCAGAATATTCGCCGGGTGCTCTCCCATCCGGTGGCACTCGGACAGTGCCGCATCTGGCTCTCGGAGAATCTTCCCGAGGTGGAGCTGGTGAGTGCCTGGGACACGGCCGGCAGCGCCGAGATCGTGGCGCAGGAGGGGAATCCGGCGTACGCGGCCATCGCCGCGAGGCATGCCGCCGATGCGCACGGCCTGGTGCCGATCGCGGAGTGCATCGAAGACGACCCGACCAATCAGACACGGTTTCTTACCTTCACGCGGGCTGGTGCACCCGCGCTGCCGGAAGGCAGCCAGGGCGCCAGCCGGTACAAGACCTCGCTCATCGTCCTGATCGACCACAAGCCCGGCATGCTCGCGCTCACGCTTCAGGCCTTCGGCGTGCGCGGCGTCAACCTGATGGCGCTGCAGTCCCGGCCCGAGCGCTCCGCCCCCTGGACCTACCGCTTCTACGTGGACATCGACGGCTCCACCACCGATCCGCGCGTCGCCGAGGCGCTGGAGGAGGTCGAAGCACTGGCCGCGAAGGTGGTCATCCTGGGCAGCTACGAGGCCTGGGTGGAGGGATCGAGGCTCTCCACTCCTCCTCCTGTTCCGGCGCACCACACGCGGAAGCCCGACATCCCGCTCATCGACCGGCGGAGAAAGCCAGAGGGAACCACCGTCGAGGTGCGGCATCTCGCCTTCGGCGGCCAGGAGCCGGTGCTCATCGCCGGCCCCTGCTCGGTCGAGAGCGAGGCGATGATCCTCGACACCGCGGCGGCCGTGGCGGCCGCGGGAGGCGACATGCTTCGCGGCGGGGCGTACAAGCCGCGCACCTCGCCCTACGACTTCCAGGGCCTCGGGGTCAAGGGCCTCCGCTATCTCGCCGACGCGCGCGAGCGGACCGGGCTTCCGGTAGTCACGGAGGTGCTGAGCTGGGAGGAAGTGGCGGTGGTGGCGCACTTCGCCGACATGCTCCAGATCGGCGCTCGCAACATGCAGAACTTCACCCTCCTTCGTGCCGCGAGCCGGAGCGGCAAGCCGATCCTGCTCAAGCGGGGTGCCGGAGCCACCATCGAGGAGTGGCTGATGGCAGCGGAGTACATTCTGGCCGAGGGCAATCCGAACGTGGTGCTCTGCGAGCGGGGCATCCGCACGTTCGAGCGAGCCACCCGGCACACGCTCGACCTGAATGCGGTGGCTATGGTGAGGGAACGAACCCACCTGCCGGTGGTGGTAGACCCGAGTCATGCGGCGGGGGTGCGGTCGCTGGTGAAGCCGCTCAGCCTCGCGTCACTCGCGGCGGGGGCGTGCGGCTTGATCGTCGAGGTGCATCCGGATCCCGACAAGGCGATGAGCGACGGCGCACAGAGCCTCGACGTGCCGATGTTCGTCGAGCTCGCCGGACTGGTCCATCCGGAGCGCGCCGCGCGGACCCGGGTTCAGCTGGCCTGAGCGGAGGAAAGAGACGAGGGCGGCACGGCTGACTGCCGTACCGCCCTCGTTTCGGTCACCCTTGCTCCTGGTACCGCCTTACGTCACTACGTTCCCACGACGACCGGTGAACATCCGGTAGAGGAAAAGGAGGATCATCGCGCCGACTACCGATGCGATCAGCCCCGGTCCCGTACCCGGGTCGGTATACCATCCCAGCGCCCGTCCGATGAATCCAGCCAGAAACGCGCCCGCCACACCGATCAGCATCGTGATGATGAACCCTCCCGGATCCTTGCCGGGCATCAGCAGTTTGGCAATCGCTCCGACCACCAACCCGATGATCAAGGTCCACAGTAAGTGCATCGTATCCTCCCGGGTGGACTACAGACGAACCAGCGTCCCCAGATATACCAGCGAAGCCTCAGGACATCTGTGATGGGAAGCACATAGCCCTACTCTGCTCCCAGGCTCGCAGTAACCGTCTCGCGCTTCCGGTTCCGAAGGATGTCCACCTTGAAGGTCTCGCCGTTATCATAGCTCCGCAAGATCCGCATCAGGTGCGAGGGACCGGTGGGCTTCCGGCCGTCCACCGCCACCACCACATCGCCGCCCTTCAAGCCCAGCTTGCCATCTTTCGGCGCGCTGATGACCAGGACCCCGTCAGTGGCGCCGAAGTACTGGCCCAGATCGGAGTTGAGCGGTGCCAGCTCGAGGTCGGCGAGGGGGCCGGTGGCGAGGAAATCGCGTCCCGGCGGACCGAAATCGAACCGGTCCATGAACTCACTGCCGGGAGGTCCCATCCGGTCCCGGCCCGGGCGCCCGGGGCCGCCAGGCATCGGGAACATCCGGCCCTCCCCACCCCGGTCCGCAAATGCGTCGGGCTCGCCTTCGGTGACCACCGAAACGGTCTTCCGGTCTTTGCCGCGGAGGAACTCGACCGGCACGGTGTCGTTCGGCTGGAGCCGAGCCGCCAGCTCGATGAGCCGGAGCCCGGACACCGACTGCCCGCGAGGGCCGTCGTCGGCCTGGCCGCCGGTGAGGACCGACTTGCCATCGAGCTTGGTGATGATGTCGCCGGACCGGAGGCCGGCCTTGGCTGCCGGCCCGCTGGGGGTGACCGCGTCCACGTAGGCGCCGAGCGAATCGGTGTCGCGCGCCTGGAGGTTGACCTTGATGCCGAGCCGGGCCCGGCGGGTCATCATGATCCGCATCATGCGGTCCGGCCCATGATCGTCATGGATGGCGACGGTGTCGGCGGCCTGGTGGCGCTCGTTGTCCTGCGCCATGGCGGATCCGACGAGCGGCGGAATGACAGTGACGAGAACTGCTCCGACGAGAGAAAGGGGTCTCATGAGTATTCCTCCGGGCTAGAGCCCGACGTTGCTGGCGCGGGTGACGTGGACATCGACGAGAGCATCCATGAGGCCCACCCGCTCACGCCATAGCCTCAGGAGCTGCTCTTCACGCGTCTGCCGCTGGAGCAGATCAGCCATTTCCAGCTCCCGGTCTACGCGGGCGATCCGGTCTTCCAGCTCCTGGGCGATTCCCGCGGTGCGCCCATCGAGCACACGGCCTTCCGGGTTGTACTGGCTGAGGGCGCTTTCCAGGGCCTGCGAGCGCTCCATGGCCTGCTCGATTTCGCGGGCGGCCGAGCCAACCCCGCGGGAGGGGCCGGAAATCACCATCGCCAGGGCGACCGAGGCAGCGATGGCGAGTCCGGCAAGGCCCCCAATGCGTGACCGGCGACGGCGGCGCTCGGCGCGAACCCGGGTGGCCACCGGGGACCACTGGTCGCGGGCGGGGCGGAGCGCAGGAAGTGCCTTGAGCCTCGCCACCCGCTGGTGCAGTCGCTCGAGCTCCGCGCGGCAGGGCGCGCAGCCCCGGAGATGTTCCTCCGCCGCGGCGTCTCCCGGCTCGGTGCCGGGGTCGCGCATGGCGACGAGATTTTCGAGCGTCAGATGCGTCATGAGGAGACCTCCTCTCCCACCCAACGGCGGAGCCGCACATGGGCCCGCGCGAGCTGTGACTTGGAGAAGCTGGGGGTCTTGCCCATCATCACGGCAATTTCTTCGTGGGTGTAACCTTCGACGTCGTGCAACCAGACGACCGCCCGCGCAGTCTCGGTGAGCCGTTCCAGCGCCGCCTCCAGATCCATGCGCAGGTGGTGGTCCTCCCGGCGCTGTCCCATCACCTCGTCCTGCAGCTCTTCGGTTTCCCGGTACTTGTTGCGACGGAGCCGCATGAGTGCCTTGCTCGCGGCGATGGTCCGAACCCAGCCCCAGAGACTCCCCTCCTCACGGTACCGCCCGATACTCCGGCAGACCTCGAAGAAGGTCTCCTGAAGCACGTCCTCCGCATCTTCGGTGGTACGGCAGATCCGCCTGGCCAGGTTGTAGACCGGAACCTCGAAGGCCCGGTAGAGGGCTTCCAGTGCAGCCTCGTCACCCGCCCGGGCCCGGGCGACTACTGAGTCCGCGTCGGCGAGCAGGTAGGAATCCATCAAAAGCGTCCTGGACATGGTGACCTTAAAGATGCGGCAGGTCGGTACTCCGTTGCAGCCCGGGGGGACGGGAAAAGGC